>JBBRJB010000007.1:0-18564 GCA_038220085.1 Burkholderiales bacterium | reverse complement strand
TGGGCTGGGGGGGGCTTGGTTTCACCCGGCGAGGTTACCGGAGATCGCTTTTTCAGACACCTGTCACTGAAATGAGACGCCCACTGTTATGATGTTCAAATGGCGACGCATGAGATCCTCGCATTGGATATCGCGGGCACGCCGGTGCGCTGGATCGATTTCGAAACAGCCGCCGGCTACTACGCGACCGACAAGGTCCGCTGGGAGCTCGGCGAGCAGCGTACGATTCTGCACGGCGGCATCAATCGGGGTTCGGGGCGTCAGTCGACGCTGGAACTGGCGACCATCATCGCCGTCGACGGGCCCCGCTTCAGACCGATGCATTCTGAAGATCGCGTACCCTTGTCACGCCTGATGCTGTTCTCCCGGGATCGCCTGGTCTGCGCCTACTGCGGCGGCAATTTCCCGGCGTCGCAGCTGGAAATGGAGCACGTCATTCCGCGCTCGCTCGGCGGCTTTTCGATCTGGCAGAACCTGGTCTCTGCCTGTCGCCACTGCAACCAGCGCAAGGGCAACAGAACGCCGGAAGCGGCGCGCATGCCGCTGCTCTACGTCCCCTACGTGCCCAACCGGCATGAGGCATTCATCCTGGCCAACCGTCGCATCCTGTCGGACCAGATGAGCTTCCTGCTGGCGGGTGTCCCCCGGCATTCGCGGTTGTTTATTTCGGGAAATTCCCCAGACCGCGTCGCTTCCTGAGAGCTGTCTTCCGTGAGTGTCCTTTTGAGCCTGATCGAGGGCAGCCTTGCCTTCGGCGCGCATCCCCTGCTGGACGGCGCCGGATTCACCCTGCTCGCCGGCGAGCGTATCGGCCTGATTGGGCGCAATGGCACTGGCAAGTCAAGCCTGCTCAACATCATTGCCGGTCGCCTCGAGTTGGATGAGGGCCGCCTCGTCCGGCGCGACGGGTTGAGGGTCGTGTCGGTCGAACAGGAGCCGGCATTTCCCGCAGCGGACTCGCTGCTCGACGTCCTGATGCAGCGCGCGGGCATGGCCGACACGGCCCACACGGACGAGCGCCGTTACTGGCATGTGCAGGCCCGGATCATCCAGTACCTGGAACGGCTTGCGCTCGACCCGTACGCGGATCCGCAGAAACTGTCCGGCGGCCAGACCAAACGCGCCGCGCTGGGCCTGGCATTCGCGGTCGAGCCGGACCTGCTCCTGCTGGATGAGCCGACCAACCATCTCGACATCGGCGCGATCGAACAGTTGGAGCAGTTGATCCTGTCGGGGCCGGCTTTGATCGTGGTCACCCACGACCGGCGTTTCCTCGACAACGTGGTTACCCGCATCGTCGAACTCGACCGGGGGCTGCTGCGCAGTTTCCCCGGCAGTTTCTCCGCTTACGAGCGCGGGCGCAGCGAGCAACTGGCCGCGGAATCGGTGGCGCGGCGCAAGTTCGACAAGTTCTGGGCGCAGGAGGAGGTGTGGATCCGCAAGGGCATCGAAGCCCGGCGCACCCGCAACGAGGGCAGGGTTCGTCGCCTGGAAACGTTACGTATGGCGCGCGATCAGCGGCGTGATCGGGCGGGGCGAATCAAAGTGGAGGTCGATTCGGGCGAGCGCTCGGGCAAGCTCGTGTGTGAAATGATCGGTGTCTCCAAGGCGCTCGGCGGGCAGGCCCTGATCCGCAATCTCGACCTGACGATCATGCGCGGCGACCGCCTCGGCCTGATCGGCGCCAATGGCGCCGGCAAGTCCACGCTGCTGCGGTTGATCCTGGGGCAACTGGAACCGGATGAGGGCAGCATCCGGCTTGGCACCAACCTGAACGTCGCCTACTTCGATCAGTTGCGAGAACAACTCGACGGCGAACTCAGTGTCGCCGAGACCGTCAGCCCGGGCTCGGACTATGTCGAGGTCAACGGCGCGCGGCGCCACATCATGAGCTATCTCGGCGACTTCCTGTTCGCGCCGAATCGTGCCAATTCACCGGTGCGTACGCTTTCGGGCGGCGAGCGCAACCGCCTGCTGCTGGCCCGGTTGTTCGCCAGGCCGGCCAACCTGCTGGTCATGGACGAGCCGACCAACGACCTTGACCTCGAGTCGATCGAGCTCCTGGAAACCACCCTGCAGGGGTATGGCGGCACGCTGATCCTGGTCAGTCACGACCGCACCTTCCTGGACAACGTCGTGACCTCGGTGCTTGTATCTCGCGGCAACGCCGCCTGGCTGGAGCTGGTGGGCGGCTACAGCGAGTGGCTGGCTGCGCGGGATGCCGAAGGCACGGCGCCACCGATGACCTCGCCGCCACCCCCCGCCATGGCGAGCGCGTCGCGCGCGCCGGCCCGCAGTGGGCTCAGCTACAAGGAGTCGCGAGAGTTTGCCGAAATACCCGTCCGGATCGAGGCCGTGGAAGAGGCGCAGAAGCAGTGCCAGGCACAGATGTCCCGGCCTGACTTCTTCAAGCAGGCCGCCGACGATATTCGCGCCGAGCAGAGCCGGCTGGCGGAACTGGAATCCGAGCTCGAAGTGCTGCTGGGGCGCTGGGAGGCGCTGATGGAAAAGGACGCTGGCCGCGCGTCGTCCTGACCCCTTCCCATGCTCCGACGGGCTAGCGCTTGTCGGAGGCTCTCGCAATCGGTGCTGATCTGGCTGCGGGTACCGGCTCGACCCAGGCCGGCGCTCGCTGACGGCCGGCGGTCGGCGCCGCGACCGGTTGGGGCAATCCCTCCGTCGTCGTGGACGCCGGTTCGACGGGGACAGCAGGTGCCGGCGTGTCCGCTGCGACCGGCCCCGACTGGGCGCTTGCGGGTACCAGGGCGGGTGAAGCGAGCAGTGGGCGCGGCTTCCAGATCCGGGTGATCTCGCGCTTGAAAAACGGATACAGCAGGGGTGCCGTGATCAGACCGGGGACGCCGAACAGGGCTTCGCCCGTCAGCATGGCCGCCAGAATTTCCCACGACGCCACCGAGACTTTCGAACCCACTGTCCTGGCGTTGATGAAGTACTCCGTCTTGTGGATCGCGATCAGGTAGATCAGTGACGCAATCGCGAGCCAAGGCGACACCGCGAACGAGATCAGGGCCAGGACGGTATTGGCCAGCAGGTTGCCGACCACCGGCAGGATCCCGGTGACCAGGGTGAACATGCACAGCAACCCGCGAAACGGCAGTACGAAGCCGAACCACGGCAGGATGACGAACAGGTAGAGGGCGGTCATGGCGGTGTTGAAAACGGCGATACGCAGTTGCGCCACCACCACCCGTTCTAGAATCAGCAGCAGCCTGGCGATGAACAGCTGATCCGACTCCAGTCGCTTGGGTTGCCAGGTGGCCACCGCCGCAAGTGCCCCGACCAGGATCGCGAAAAGCCCTTCTACGATGACATGGACCACGGTGCCGCCCAGGCTGCCCAATTGGGAGGCCTTGCTGCGCAGCAGGGCGAACAGCTGCGTCTTGAGCGCGGTCAGGTCTTCCGGGATGCTGGTAGCCAGCCATTCAGGCGCGGCCTGGCGAAGGACGTCGAGCGATCCCTCGATGCGCAGAAGGAAGATGCGCAAGTCATTGGTCGACCCCAGGCGCACAGTCCAGAACGTCAGCAACACGAAGACGGTGATGACCAGCACCCCCACGACCGCGCCGCTGAGCGCGGCCGGCCATCGCGCGGGATGGGAGGCCGCGCTCGCCGGCGTGCCGTCGGCCCTGGCGAGACGGTCGGCCAGCAGGCAGGTCCAGGCATATACCAGCAATCCAAGCAGGGCGGGGACGATGAGGCCTTTCCACACCACGGTCAGCGCCGCAAAGGCGGTGATCACGAGGCCGAATACCGGCAGCCAGTTCGGAGGAATCAGCATTCTCAGCAGGGGCGATATCGGGTGGGGCAGGGGCTTTTTCGGTGCGACAGTGTAGCCGGATGTCAAAAGTGTGGACTAGAGTGTGCTCTGCAATAACGTAAACCTGTAACAATCCGGCATCCCGGTGCGATTGATCACGGCGCAAGTCGGATGTCGATTCTGAAATCAACCCCCACCAGGTCTGCGGACCCTGCTTGGCTTATGAGAATCCTTTTCGGCATCATGTCTGCGGTGCAGCCGGCGCAAACGGTCGGCAGCCTCGTCGATGCCCTGGGCGCTCGCCATCCGATCCTGATCCATCATGATTGGAGCCAGCAACCCGACTTTACGCTCTCGCGCCCCAATGTCGCCTATGTGGAGAATCCCCAGCGAACCGGTTGGGCCGACTGGGGATTCTCCCAGGGCATTCTGCGGCTGGTGAGTGCCGCGATGGAACGGGAGCGCTTCGACTATTTCCAGCTGCTCAGCCCCACCTGCCTGCCGGTCCGGCCGATCGAGGCGTTCGAGGCGCATCTGGCAGCCCAGGGGGCGGGTTTCCTGGTCGACGCGGTACGGTTGGACAGCGATCCCCATGTCCTGATGAGCCACGGCTGGCGCGCGTTCGCGGCCGCCGGCAGCCTGCGCCACCGGGCGCTGCGGCGCGCCCGCAAATGGTACTTCGGCAAGAACACCGCGGGGGTCAGCCGCAACGGGCTTGCCTTCCCGGTGGAGTCGATGATCGACGCGGGCGGGGTTGCGGCGATGCTGGCCCGTATCGGGCATGGGCTCACCCGCCAGGCAAGCCGGGGAAACGGGTTTCGCCATCCCTTCGACAGCGGTTTCCCCTGCTACGCGGGCAGCACCTGGTTCACCGCCTCCTGGCGCGGATGCGAGCATCTTCTGGAGCGCGCGCGGGACGATGCATTGACGCGCAGTTTCGCTCGCATGCACATGGGCGATGAGATGTACTTCCCGAGCATTTTCATGAATTCAGGTATGCCTTGTGCGCCGGCAGCCCACTACATTGCCCGATTCGTGGACGCCCGGCCGGCATGGCTGGACGTATCGAATTTCGACGAGATCCAGCGCTCAGGCGCGTTCTTCGCGCGCAAGTTCCCGGAAGACCCCGCCAGCCCGGTGCGTACGGCGGTGCGCGCCCTGCTGTTGCCCCCGGGGCGGCGGGTCGAGCCGGTGGATCAGACCAGCTGAGGCGATCACCCGACTCCCGGCGGCCGACGCTCAGTACTCGTTGAGCGAGGCGCCCAGAAGGGTGATATTGGAACTGGCCATGACCGAGGCCAACTGGGCGACTTCCGTGGCTTTGGTCTTGTCCTTGCGTCCGACGATCAGCGCCCCGCGGGCCCGCTGGCAGATCACCAGGGCATCGGATGCTTCCTGGGCCGACGGCGTGTCGATCAGGATGACGTCGAAGCGTCCGGCGAGGATGTGCAACAACTCGGAGAACGTTTCCCGTCCCAGCAGTTCCTGGGGGTTGGGTGGCTGCGGGCCCGAGGGCAGCACAGAGAGGTTGGGCAGGGTCGGGAACTCCATGAGTTCCTCCAGGCCGGCGCGGCCGCTGAGGATACCGGACAGGCCCATCGGATTTCGCAAGCCGAAGTTCAGGTGCTGAGTCGGATGGCGCAGGTCGCCGTCGATGATCAGGGTGCGCTCGCCGATCTGGGAAAAGACGACGCCCAGGTTCGCGCAGACAAAGCTCTTGCCGTCGCCTCGGTCCACGCTGGTGATGGCCAGGGTGGAGCGGCCGGGAGTGCCGTCGAACCAGCGGGTCATCAACTGGCTGCGCAGGCCCCGCAAGGCCTCGGCGAAAGGCGAATAGGGATTGACCGCGCTGGTGACCGTATCGGGCAGTGCCAGGGCCGTCGCCCGGGAAGAGGAATAGCCGAACTGGAGGGCGAGCGCCTCGTCGACGTCCGCGTGCGAGACCAGCCGCATCCGGATCGCGGTCTCGCCGAATCGCAGGCCGGTCAGTCGCTGTTCGTTGAGAATCAGGTCGATCTGGTCCTGCCGCAGCTTGCCGTTGGCCACAAGGATGGACCCCATCATAAGCGTCTTGCGAGTGGCAAGCGCATTGGGGTTCAACGTCGGGCTGCCCGACTCATTGGCAACGAGGCTCGAGCCAGCTCGTCTTTCGTTGTCGGTCGGATTGTTCATAGTGTCTTGAAGCATGGGCTTGTTGCCTTACGGATTTCAGGCCGGGAACAGCGCACCAGCGCCGGTGCTCCCGGCAGCGGAATTGCGACATTGTCCCTGATTGAAGCATCCTACCGGTGCTTGCCAGTAGGATTTAACCGACAACCGTCCCGAAGGTGCCGACCTACCGCATTTTCGGCCGGGCTTTCGGCTGCCGGGTGGCAAAAACTCACAGTCCGGCGACGAGTATGTAACAGAAATCCGCGCTAACGCCCGGGAAGGGCAAGTCCCCAGTCGGAGACTCAACCTTCGGGGCCCCTTGTGCGTTGAACAACAATCGCGCGTCGGCAGCCGACTTCTTGAGATAATGATGGATTGTGGCTCGATTGAGCACGCGACCGGCACGATCCTCTTCATCGCCTGACCCTGTTACCTGGATCTGCCTGATACGCGGATCTGGCTTGTACCTGGATCTGCCGTGTGCGTGACGTATCTCATGGCACGCGATGAAAGCGGGGCCGACAATTCCAGTTCGCGTTCTCTACCTTCAGGTAATCCACCATGCGTTTCGACTTGCTCTTCGGTATCCTCAGATCGCGGTTCTGGCTGATCGTCTCGGTCCTGGCGATCACCACGCTGACCGCCGTCGGCGGCAGCCTGCTGATGAGCAAACGCTACAGCGCCACCACCACGATCCATGTCGATGTCGACACGAAAGATCCGATTGGGGGCAACACCGTGTACTCACGCGAAACCGTGCGCAACAACCTCGCGACGCAGATCGAGGTCATCAAAAGCGAGCAGGTGGTCGGCCGCGTCATCAAGTCCCTCGGGATGGACCAGGATCCGGATACCCGGGCGGAGTGGCAGGAAGCGACCGAAGGCAAGGGTGACATCGACAGCTGGCTGTCACGCGGCATCCTGCGCAACCTGGAGGCGGCTGCCTCCCTGGACGGGACGACGATTTCCCTGACCGTCGAGCACGGATCGCCCCGTCGGGCGGCGGACCTCGCCAACGCTTTCGCCAACAACTACAAGGTGGCGGCGCTGGAACTCAAGACCAAACCGGCCCAGGAGTATGCGGAGCGCTTCGCCGAGCAGACCAAGAGATACAAGGACGCGGTGGAACTGGCCCAGAAGAATCTGTCCGACTTCCAGCGCAAGAGCGGCATCATCACGTCCGACGAGAAGATCGACATCGAAAACATGAGGCTGCAGGAACTGTCGACCGACCTCGTGCGGCTGCAGGCGCAGCTTTCGGACAGCCGTTCCCGCCGGGACGCGGTCAATCGCGGGGGCGATCAGGCGGTTCCCGAGGTGGTGCAGAACGTGCTGATCCAGACGTTGACCTCGGAGCTCGGCCGCGCCGAAGCCCGCCTCAGCCAGATCGCGTCGCAATTCGGCACCAATCATCCCGCCCGGCTGGCGGTGGTGGCAGAGGTGGACGAATTGCGCAACCGTCGCCGGCAGGAGATCGCCCGGGTCAAGGAAGGCATCCTGAGCAGCAATTCAATCAACGCTCAGCGCGAGCGCGAGACCGCCGCCGCGCTCGAGGCCCAGAAGAAGAAGGTCCTGGACCTCAAGAGCAAGCGGGACGAACTGGCGGTCTACCAGCGTGAACTGGACAGCGCCCAGCGTTCCTTCGATCTGGTCGCGCGCCGCCTGACTGAAACCACCGTGGGCATCAGCGCGGGGATGTCCAACATCAGCATCCTGACGCCGGCGGTGGTGCCCCTGCTGCCGACCCGTCCGAATCTGTTGCTGAACACCGCGGTCGGGGTTTTTCTCGGCCTGTTCATGGGCCTGCTGGCAGCCTTCACGCTCGAAGCGGCCCAGCGTCCGCTGCGCAGCGCCGACGACCTGCTGCATTCGGCGGGCGTGCCGGTCCTGGCGGTGCTGCCGCCCTCCAAGTCGACCCGTGCGCAGCGCCTGATCGGCGGCACCGGCCCGTCGATTGCGCCGCCTTCGCTCAGGCTCGGCAGTCATTAGCCCGGCTCGGATCCGCTGCGCTGATGCGACTTGACGTCCTCAATCCCCGGTACCTGCCCTATCTGGTGACGCTCGGTTTCCTGGGTGCCGGGGCGGTGCTGGGCCTGGTGGTGGCCACCGGCAGCCTGGTGATGATTTCCCTGGTGATCGGTGGCGTCACCGGCCTGGTCCTGCTCAATGCCTTGCCGGTAGCGATGTGGCTGCTCCTGATCGGCGTCCTGCTCATCAGCGGCCCGGTGGCGTATTTCTTCCCGGGCCTCTCCAAGATCGCGTATCTCTTCTCGCTGCTCGGGGTGTTCATGTCGGGCGCCGCGATCCTGTATGCCGCGGTCGGCAAGGAGCGGCCGCGTCGCCCGATGCCGACCTTCGTCATGCTTGCCTTGGCGCTCGCCGTCGTGGCCGGTGTCGGGGCGTTCTTTTCCAACGGGCCGATGGCGGAGATCAGTGCCGGCGCCAAGCGCCAGTTCCAGTTCTGGGGCGTCGTGTTCCTGCTCGCGGTGGTGCCGTTCAGCACGACCGTGGTGAAGCGCTGGATCCTGTTCCTGCTGGGGGTGGCCATCTTCCAGTTGCCGCTTGCGCTCTACCAGCGGGTCGTCCTGGTGCCGCAGGTCATGGGTTTTGAGCAGCCCGGCTTCGTGCCGTTCGACATCATCGTCGGCAGCTTCGAGGGGTCGATGTTCGGGGGCGGCGCGAGCGCGATCATGGCCATGTTCCAGGTGCTGGCGACGATCGCCCTGTTCACGGCCTGGCGGGAAAGGCTGATCAGCGGCCTGAAGTGCCTGCTGCTGATGCTGCCGGTGATCGCTCCGCTCGCCCTGGGCGAAACCAAGGTGGTCATGATCCTGATGCCGGTCGTGTTGCTGGCGTCCTTCTACGACACGATTGCGAAGCGCCCGCTGGCCTTTCTGGGCAGCGCGCTGGTTACCGTGATGCTGGGCGGCCTCCTTGCCTATGTCTACTTCGCCGTCCAGGTGTCTGGTGAGATGACCGTGGCGGAAAATCTTGCCGATACCTTTGCCTACAACTTCGGCGAGCGCGGTTACTACGGCACCGGCGTGAATCGCCTGACCGCGGTCCCCTACTGGTTCCAGACGCAGACCTGGGCGGAGCCGGTCCGGACACTCTTCGGCTACGGCATCGGCAGCGCTTTCGGGATGGACGGCAGGGTGCTCCTGCCCGGGCACCTGTTCACGGCCCGGGCCGGCATGCATATCGATCTCCTCGCCGCGTCCCAGATTCTGTGGGAGATGGGCATCGTCGGTGCGCTGCTGTTCTACGGCATGTTGATCGGGGCAACCCGGTCGGCAATGAAAAGCCTGGCCGAGGCCACTTCCGCCTGGGACCGGGTGCTTTGCCGGAATCTCCTGGGTAGCCTCGGCGCGTCGGTGCTGATGAGCTTCTACAGTTCGAGCCTGCTGGTCCTGGTGACCCACAGTTTCCTGTTCGCCTTCACGCTCGGGCTGGTGGCCTGGCGGGCGCGTCATGGCCCGCTGGCACCCGATGCGCAGGATCTCAGGCGTCAGGCACAGGCGCCGGCCGGCAGGCCGGGCGCCGCCATGAAAGGACGCAAGTTCCGGCACTGGTCGACTCCGGTGCCCGGTTTCGCTGGTGGCTTCGGTCCGCTGGAGACAGCGGCGCACATGGGCGCGTCGGGCCATGCAGCAGGTTCTACTGCGGCTCCGGGCCGCCCTGCGCGTGCTGCTGGCGCCCCCGCTCCCGGTCGACCGCCTTGGGAGGCTACCGGCGGCGACGGTTCCCGTGAAACTGGCCAGCGCGCCGGTATGTCTCCTGCGCGCGGGGCGCGCAGATCCGGCGCTCCCGGATCCGCCACGCCGTACTGGTCCGCCACCATTCCCTCGGCGGTTTTTTCGTCCAGCGACCCTGAGGCTGATCTGCCTGCCGGGCCTATGTTTGCCACCGACGATGAACCGGTCGAGTCGGACGACGCGACCCGCCAACGTCAAAGCCGCCGCGATGCGCTGCGGCGGCCTGGGCGGATCGATCCGGTCATCGATATTTCGGACGTCGAACCGCGCTGACGGCCCTGCCTGGCAGGGCCTGTCGCGCTTACTCCAGCGGGGGCGGCGCGGCCCTGAACTGGCCTTCGGTCATCACGCCGCCGCCCGGGTCCTCCACCCCGACGTCAATGGTCGAGAAGTTGAAGGCCTGCCAGTCGTTGCCGACCAGTTTTGCCCGCGACATGCCGATGCCTGGGAAGTAGTAGGCAGGCGCCATGTCGGACACCCTGGTCGACTGGTCCGGATAATAGTCACCGCCCACATGGACCAGGTACTTGGCCTTTGACCGGTCGTCCGCGCCCGACGGGTTGTCCTGGACCAGCCTGGCCTGCATGGTGATGAACACCCCGCCCACGTCGGATCCGGTGATGTTGCTGAAGCCGCCCCAACCGTGGAACACCAGGTTGCCGCTGGGAGGCAGCACTGCGGTCGATCCGTCTGATTCGGTGCGAAGATTCGGACTCGAAACGTTGGAGCCCTGAAGGGACTTGGGATACAGTTCGCCGCCGACGCCGGTATGGCTGCTCGTCAGTTTCCAGGCGCCGCTGGACTTGCTCTTGATATACAGCTTCAAGTTGCGAAGTTGTACCCGGGTATTGCTCGCCCCGTTGCCGACCCCGTCGAAGACCACGAACCAGGGCAGGATGGCGTTCCAGTAGGCGCCGCTCTTGTAGTACGAGTTGTTGACCTGCCACCATGAGGGCGTGTTGGTGCCGCGGGGATCCTGACCCATCACCACGTACCCGGGACCGGTGGCCCAGCCGTAGTTGGTCGGAATTCCGGCGAGCGCGAGGTCATTCTTCAACCTCATGTCGTTGACGATCGTATCCAGCGAGTTGATCGTGCCCCCGGCCGGTGCAGGCGCCGGCGCCGTGGCCACCGGGGCTGGTGCGGAAGCGGCCGGCACCGGCGCGGAAGCCGGGGCAGGGGATGGCGCCGACGCGGTCGGACCTGCGGCCGGGGCCGGCGTGGGTGCGGGCGCCGGAGCGGTCGTTCCCGAGCGCCTCGCTCGCGCCCGCTTTTCCTCGATCGCCTCGGCAGACTCGCCGAGGTCGCCGGAAGTCATGATCGGATCCTCCGATGCGTAGTTCCCTCGCTGGCCCGGAATCGTGCTGTCGAGATCGGCCGATTTGGTGGCGGCCCCTGAGCCGTCGCTTGAACCATCCGAGGATGCGCCGCAGGCTGCCAGAAGGCCTGCCGTGAGGCATGTGCCGATCAGTCCAAGAAAAGACCGGCTTATCGGACTGCTGGAGGCGCTCTGCCGGTAAACTGTTGTGGAGATGTTCAAAGTTTCACCCTCAGGTTGGTGTTTTCGTGACGTCTGCAACGAGTCGTCATCGGAAGTGCGGCGAAATGGGCCGGTTCGTGAAAAAGTTCACACACCTTATCGAGGGTAAGTGGTGCGTTAAAACAACACTCAGACGAGTGGTTGCCGAAAAGCGACAGAAGCCCGGTCGCTTTTTCCGTTGCCGGCTGGGGTCGGGCGTGACAGGTCGCAAGCGGGCGGCGACAACAGGAAGGGCGGCGGCGCTGAGCACGTTAAAATCGCGCGCCTACCCGGAGAATCCTTGAAGAGTCCTCTGTTCAGACGCTTGGCCGCGACCGTCTTGTTGTGCGTGACCGTCAATGCCTGCAGCGCGCCCTTGTGTGAAGAGGCGGTCGTCGGCAAGGCGTCGGAGGGCCTGGAGATCAAGGTCGGCAAGGGCGAATTGAAGCGGATTGGCGGGGAGTTTTTCGGCTTCAATCTCGAAAACGTCGAGTTTCAGCTCTCGCTCTGGGATCGCGCCGCGCGCCGGGTCAAGCCCGAGGTTGTTGAGGCGCTTTCCGTCTTTTCCGGTGCCGTCTATCGGTTTCCCGGCGGCACGACCGCCAACTACTACCGCTGGGCCGACGGTGCGGGTGAGGTTTCCGCCCGCGGCCCGGTGCGGATCGTGGACTGGACGGACCTGCCTCGCATCGACTTCGGCATCGACGAGTATCTCGACTTCGTCGCGCAGGTGAAGGGTCAGGCGTGGTACGTCCTTAATCTGCAGGGCAGTCTGGGCAAGCCGGCGGACCTCCAGGCGCTGTCTGCCGAGGCGGTCGAACTGGCCAGACATTTGCGGAAGAAGGAGGTCCGGCTGCTGCGCTGGGAACTCGGCAATGAACTCGACCGGGCCCACGATATGTGGCCGTCGGGCAAGTACCTGGACCACGCCCGCTCGATCCTCCGCGCGGTGCGCTCCGTCGAGCCGGATGCGCGGTTTGTCGGCATGATGGCGGACTATGACGCCCAGAAATCCCGGGGCGTTACCTCATCGCAGTACAACCAGGCCGTCGCGGCGGGCTTGAAGGATTTGCGGGTCGATGAGTACGAGCAGCACCTGTACTACGACGGGCCTCCTGAGGGTCCGAATCTGCCCAATCGCCTGAGGCAGCTCTGCCGGTCCATCCAGGATGCCCGGGACGCGGAAATTCCGGCCAAGCGCCTCGCATTCTGGGTGACCGAGCATGGGCGCTGGCCGCAGGGCAAGCCGGGGGAGGCCTGGAAACTGTCCTGGAAGAAGACCGCAGATGTCGGCGCTGCCATCGGGGTCGCCGACCTGCTGATCGCCCTGACGCAGATCGCCGAAGTGAAGGGTTCCGCGATTCACGCTCTGCACGGCACGAACGGACCGTGGCCGATGTTCCACCAGACCGGGGCAGCCGAGGCGCCGTTGACGCCCTCGGTGACCTTGCAGGCCTACAGCCTGCTACGCCGTGCCATGCTGCCGGTGGTGCTTCCCAGTAAATCGGCGAGCGCCTCGCGATCGGGGTACGAGGGCGGCTATGATGCGCGCGGCGCCGTTTTCACGACTGCCGAGCGTGATCGCTTCAGCGTCTGGGCGGTCAATCGAAGCAGTGATGAACTGGTGGTAAAGCTCAATATTCCGGAACTGGCGGGGCGGCAGGCCTCGGCCGAACTGGAGTTCGTCAGTGCGCCGGATGTCGAAGCGAATAACTACCGGCGTGCCGACGCAGTGCCGCGCCGGAATGCGCAAAGATCCATCCGCTTCGACGATCGCGGAGAGGCAAGCTACAAGGTGCCGGCATTGTCCGTGTCGGCGCTGTCGCTGAAGCCAGCCGACTAAGCAGCGCCGGCCGCCCGCAGCCCGATCGGACCGATCGGCGTCACGCCGGGATCCGCCAGGCTCCTCCGAATCAGCAGCGCCTCCGAGCACTCCGCAATGCAAGCCAGCAAGTCCGATCCCTACAGTTCGCAGCGTATAGCCCGGGGCATGAAGCACTTCCTCATGGGCAAGGCACTGACGTCGGTGGCGGGCATCGGCACCTTGCTGCTGGTGGTTCGGGGGCTGGCGGTGGAGGAGTTCGCCGCCTATTCGGTGCTGTTCGGACTCGTCGACGTGCTGCTGGTGCTGACCTCGGTCGGTACCGGGCAGGTGCTGACGCGTTTCGTGCCCGAGATCTACGCCCGGCATTTCAGTCATGCACTGCGCTGGCTGCTCAGCGTCACGCTCGGTCTGCGCTTTGCGCTCCTCGCACTGACAGTCGCCGGGCTCGGCCTCCTCGCGGCGCCGTTCGCTGCCTTGATCGGACTGAACGACTGGGAGCATGCGCTGCGCCTGTACCTGCTGGTGGTGCTGTTTCGCACCGGCACGATGACCTTGTACCAGGTTCTGGAGGCGATGCTCCAACAGGCTCGCGGCCAGGGTGCGTTTGCCGCGGTCACGGTGTCCCGCTTCATCGGCGTGGGCGCGCTCTACCTTTCCGACAGCATGAGCCTGGTGAACCTGATCCTGGTCGAAGCAGCCACCGATGCACTGGGCACCTTGCTGATGACCCAGGGCGTGTATCAGGTGTCCAAGCGCCGGGGAACAGATGGAGAACGTGAATCGGAACTGCAATGGCTGCGCGCCAACGCCCGTCGCATCGTCAACTTCGGCATCAAGGGGCACCTGCAGGGACTGATCATCATGCCGTTCAGTGGTGTCGTGAATCGCCTGGTCATCGGCAGTCAGATGCCGACGGCGCAGGTGGCGATTTTCGGGTTCGGGCAGTCGATATACGACCTGATGCAGCGCTATCTTCCCGCCCAGTTGTTCAACGGCATGGTGCGGCCGGTAATGGCGGCGCGGTTCTCAGTCAGCAGGGATTTCAAGGAAGTCGAGACGATCTGCAACGCGTCCCTGAAGGTCAACCTGGTTCTCGTCGGCCTGGCGGCAACCGCTTTCGTCGCCGGCGGCAGCGACATGCTGCTCTGGATATCGCGCGGCAAGTACGGCGACCAGGGCGTGTCGCTGCTCCTGCTGATGTGCCTGCTGGTTGCGCTCGAGTCCTGGCGCCACGTGCTCGACCAGTTGAGCCACACGGTCGAGCGCTACGGATTCCTGGTGTTCAGCAACGGCCTGCTTGGCGCGTCCCTGATCGGCGGCGTGGCGCTTCTGCCGAGCCTGGGCATCCTCGCACTTCCCGCGGCCAACTGTGCCGGCCTGGTGGTGGCGAATCTCCTCGTAATCTGGTGGTTGCGGCGAACCGGCTATCCGCTTCGGCTAAGTGCCGGCCAGATTTTTGCTATCCTAGCGGGCACCGGCTTCGCTGTCGGCATCGGGCTCTGGCTGCCGAGCGTCTTGGACTTGTGGTTCCCCAGGGTGGTGATCGCAGCCCTGTTCTATGCAGCGTTCATCTGGATCCTCGTCAAGCCGAAACCGGAAGAGCGCAGGATGCTGGGCTTCTTAATCGATCGGCGACGTTCGGCCTGAGCCGCCGCCCCTAATCCGACCCCATTGTGCGACTCTACTGTTCAACTCCAGAAAAATTCCCGGTACGGTTCGTCGATGTCGTCGAGTTGTTCTTCCGTGAGCTTCGCTCCCGCGGCGTGGAGCAGGTCTGGTACTGCCAGCCTTCGGACCAGCGTGGCGGGCTGCGCAGTGAATACATGGACGGCGTCCGGATCATCGTTCCACCGACATTCGGCGCCGGTGGCGTGGTGGGCAAGGCCGCTACCCGGTTGACCTATCTGGTCCTGGAGACGGTCTATCTGCTGGCGCAACTGCGCGATCCACCGGATGCCATCCTGATACGGGACAAGTATTGGGGCGCTTTCGTAGGCTACCTGGTCAGTCGCCTTGCCCGCAGGAAACTGCTGGTGTGGCTATCCTATCCGTATCCCGAGCATGACCGCGAGCAGGCGTTGCACGCTGCCGGCCTGCGGCGGGTCATGCTGAGCACGCGTTCGTGGCTGGGATTCAGGCTGCTTTACCGGTTCGTCATGCCCCGAGCCGATCATTGCTTCGTCCAGAGCGAAGAGATGAAGCGCGACATGCTTGCCTGGGGCATCCCTGCGGAGCGCATGACGCCGGTACCCATGGGTATCAAGAAGGCGACCTTCGATGCGGTAAACCTGGCGGCGGTCCCGGAGGATCCCCCGGTCGTCCTGCACCTCGGTTCGCTGTCTTCAGTGAGAAAGCTCGAGATCCTGGTCGATGCCTTTGCGATCGTTGCGCGCCAGCGCCCGGATGTGCGTTTCCGGTTTGTGGGCGACGGCGATATTCCGGAGGAGCGGCGTGTCCTGGAGCAGCGCGTGCGGGACGCCGGCCTCGGTGACGTCGTCGAGTTTACAGGGCAGGTACCGATTGCACAGGCCTGGCAGCAGATCGAGCGTTCAGCAGCCTGTGTCTCGCCGGTGCGCGTGCCGTTGCTGCGCGTTGCCTCGCCGACCAAGTTCGTCGAGTATCTCGCGTTTGCGAAGCCCACGATCGGCAACGATCATCCCGAGCATACGATGATCGCCGAGCAGAGCCGCGGCGCGCTCACCGTCGAGTGGTCGCCGCAGGCCTTTGCCGATGCCATTCTGTGGTGCCTGAACCGGCCCCAGGAAGCGCGTGAAATGGGGCTGCGGGGGCGGGCCTGGGTGCAGGAGCATCGGACCTATGATCGGCTGGCCGCGATGGTCCACCAGAAATTGAAGGAAGTCGTGACCCAGCCTGTCAAAGCATGAAGCCTGAGCAACGGCGGCTTCTGTCACTGAATTCCTATCACTACCGCCGGGGTGGATCGGACGTCGTCTATCTGGAGCACGACGCCCTGTTCCAGGAGCTGGGCTGGGACACGGCTGTCATGTCCATGCATCATCCCCGTAACCTGCCGTCGCCCTGGAGCCGGTACTTCGTCGACGAACTGGAATTCGGCCAGGCCACCGGGTTGGTCGACAAGATGGTCAAGGCGAGCAAGGTCGTCTATTCCTTCGAGGCGCAAAAGAAGCTGCGCCTGTTGCTGGCGCAGTTCCAACCGGATGTCGCGCATTTGCACTGCATCTATCACCACCTGTCGCCATCGGTCCTGCCGGTGCTGCGCAAGGCCGGGATTCCGGTCGTCCTGACCGCTCACGACCTCAAGCTCGGTTGCCCCGCCTACAAGATGCTGAACCACACCGGCATCTGCGAGCGCTGCCGAACCGGGTCGGTGGTCAACGTCGTGCGATTTCGCTGCGTGCGGGAGTCGCTGGCTGCCAGCGCCGTGGTGGCCGTCGAGTCCGGGCTGCAACGCAAGCTGGATCTCTACCGGCGCCACATCGGGCGGGTCATTGCTCCCAGCCGCTTTTACCGCGACAAGCTGATCGAGTGGAACTGGTCCCCGGAGCAGATTGTTCACGTGCCCAATTACATCGATGCCAGCCGCTTCGAACCGGCGCAGTCGCGTGGCGAGTATTTCCTGTTCGCCGGACGCCTGGCACCGGAGAAAGGGGTTCGAACGCTGGTGAATGCGGCGCTTGCGGCGGGCGTGCAGCTTCGGGTCGCCGGCACCGGCCCACTGGAGGCGGAACTGCGCGCCATGCCAGGAGCGGAACGGGTCGAATGGCTCGGGTTCTGCTCGGGTGACGCGCTCTGGCAGCAGGTGCGCGGCGCGCTGGCGCTGGTGCTGCCGAGCGAATGGTACGAAAACGCGCCGATGAGCATACTGGAGGCCTATGCCTGTGGTACCCCGGTCATCGGCGCCGATATCGGGGGGATACCCGAGATGATCGATCCGGCATGCGGCTGGACGTTTCGCAGCGGTGATGTCGACGAACTCGCGGCCCGGCTTGCCGAAGTGGCGTCGGCGCCGGTCGCTCAATTGCGGGAGAAGGGATTGCAGGGGCGCGAGCGGGTCGTGCGGGAGTTCAACCGTCAGAGCTATGTTGACGGGGTGCTGAACGTGTATCGGGGATTGGGCGTGGCTTGCTGACGTGCTGCTTGAAGACACGGACGTGCTCGCGGGTCACGTTGTCCCAACTGAACAGCGATGACGCCCGCCGGTAGCCTTCTTCGCCCATGGCAGCGAGTTCTTCAGGATGTTCGACCGACCACTGCAACACCCGCAGGAGATCGTCGATATCCGACTTGCGGAAGAGCTTCCCGGAGTCCCCGACCACATAGCGGTTCTCCTGGATGTCGCTGCAGATGATCGGCGTGCGCAGCCCCATGTTCTCCAGAATGACCGGCGACAGGCCTTCGACGTCCGAGGGCTGGATGTAGGCATAGGCATGTTTCATCAGCGCATGGGTTTTCGTGCCGTAGACGAAGCCCGGAAACACGATCCTGGGATCCCGGGTGCTCAGGATCCGGTTCTCGAACTCCGACGGATTGGGCGAGCCGCCTACCAGCACCAGCTTCTTGTCGGTGGCGAGCCGCTCGAAAGCAGGCACCAGGTAGTGCAGGCCCTTATCCGGTATGAACCGGCCCACGAAGAGGTAGTAGCCGCCCGGCGTCAGGCCCAGTTCGTCGAGGATGGAGGTGTCGACCGCATCCGCGTCTACCTCGCTGCCGAAAGGAATGAACTCGAACGGCTTGCGGATTCGCTTCTCGAAGTCCTGCTTGATGAAGATGTTGTCGAAGATCACCTGGGTCGGCGCGAACGAGGTGAGGAACGAGCAGAGCCACAGGTACATGCGGCCATACCAGGGCCACTTGCCGCGTTTCCAGTCTGCGCCGTCCTGGCTGATGAACACCGTCTTGCCGGCAAGCCGAAGGGGCAGGGCGAAGATGCTGTTGCCGCCGTTCTGGAGATGGACGACGTCGGCGGTGTCGTTGGCAATGATGTCCCAGGTCACCTTGAGCGAGTGGTACAGGGTATCGAACCCTTTCTTGCGGATCGTACTGAAGTTCTTGATCTTGACGCCCCGGAAGGTGTTCCCCAGCGGCGCCTCCCCGGGGTAGAGGCGGTTGTAACCCACGACCTCATGTCCCATGGCTGCGAGCCTGGGCAGCAGTTCTGAGGCAAACTTGTCGGCGCCGGCGCAGCCGGCACGCATGGGAATCGACCGGAATCCGTAAGCAGCGATACGCATGGCTCTGGCCGTCCTACAGGAAACCTTTGTACGCCGTGTCGACGTACTCGCGAAGCGCCACCCGCCAGTCGCGCATGGTGTTCATGTTGCGCAACGCCAGCTTGCGGTTGATCAGTCGCTCGGAGTCGGGTCGGGGCGCGAAAAACTGCTGCTTGAAGAAGTCCGAGCTGACCTCGTTGACGTGCACCTTTTCCGTGAGGCCCAGGACCGCCAGCAACTCGTGGGCGACCTCCAGGCGCGAGGTCACGCCCTCGCAGACCATGTTGTAGAGCCCCCAGTATTCGGCTTCAAGCAGCCCTTTGACGGTGCGGGCGAAGTCGTAG
>JBBRJB010000006.1:0-18845 GCA_038220085.1 Burkholderiales bacterium | reverse complement strand
CGCCGGTCTTGGCATTGCGATAAAAGAACGGGCCGGTCTGGGCATAGCCGACCCGCATCGTGCCGCCGGAGAGCACCTTGGCCAGGGTCGATTCCTTGCGGATGCCGCTGTCGAGCGTTTGCGCCAGCGCCGACCCGGCCGTACTCGCGGCGGCGACACCGGCAGCCAACCCGACCAGCGCCGAGCCCTTCAGGAAGTCACGCTTGGCGGCATGCCGGTTCTGCGCCGCATCGATCCCCGATTCTTCGACCGTCTTGTTGCTCATTCGAATTCTCCTTTTCATTTCAGATTGTCAGGCGTTAATACAACAGGGTCAGGGCGCGGGCGTATCAAGGGCAGGCTCACGCCGGAGCCGGCAGTTCGAACACTTCGAGGACGCGGCCGCTGCGGCCTGCGTACATCCGCCGATGCAGGAAGACGGTCGCGTCCGAGTAGCCCACCGCCAGCGACAGCCCGCTGCCCGGCGCGATCGTGTCGTCGTCCGCCACCAGTTCGATCGTCAGGTGCTCGGCGGAGTAGGACAGGCTCTTGAATGCGGGCACACCGATCGGCTCGGACGGCGTCGGGTAATAGCCGGTGACCTTCCAGCCGGCATCGCAGACGATGCGCCGCGAAGTCGGGCGGCTGATCACCGTCGTGCACAAAGTCAGCGCCATCTCCAGCGGCATGTGGAATTCGTTGCGATAGCGAAGGTCACCGAACACCCCGCCGCCCGCCTCGAGTTCGGTCACGCCCTCGATACGGCTGGTGACGGTGTAGGTGCCGGTGCCGCCGCAGCTGACGATCGCAACCGCCAGCCCCGCGGCGCGGCACTGCGCGGCGGTTTCGGTCAGGCGGCCGACCGCCTCGCGGATTGCCGCTTCCTTGGCGCGCGGGTCGGCGATCCTGGTGGTGTGTCCCTCCCAGGCCATCAGCCCGTCGCAGCGCAGCCCCGGCAGCGACTGCAGGCTGCGCAGCATCTCCACCGCCGCGCCGCCCGGTGCAACGCCCGCACGGGCCAGGCCGACATCGACTTCCAGCAAAACCGGCAGCACCACGCCGGCCGCAGCCGCCGCCCTGCCCAGGCTGCGGGCATGGTGCAGCGAATCGGTCGTGCACATCACCCGCGCCCCGCGGTTAAGCGCCACCAGCGCCTGCTGCCGCGCCTCTCCGGTCACCTGCGTGGCGATCAGCACATCGCCGATACCGGCCGCCACCATGTGGGCGGCATCCTCCACGTTGGAACAGGTGACACCGGTAGCGCCGGCCTTCAGCAGCCGCAGCGCGAGTGCGGGCGAGCGGATCGCCTTCACATGCGGCCGCCACTGCTTGCCGCCGTCGCGCACGATCGCCTGGACGAGCCGTTCGACGTTGCGCTCGAAGACGTCGAGGTCGAGCAGCAGGTACGGCGTGGCGGGCGGTGTCATGAGGGCTGCCCCGCACCTTGCTCGCGGGCCTGCCGGATCCGCTGCCGCGCCGCGAGCGTGGCGGCATGCGCCACCTGCAATCCCTGCTCGCCGGCATCGAAGACGACGCCATAGTCGTCCTCGGCCACTCGCGGCGATACCTTGCCGTCCTCGACGTCTGCCAGCACCGCCTGCGCATCGCGCTCCAGCGGATCGCCCCAGCCGCCGCCGCCGGCGAGGATCGCCTCGTAGCGTTCGCCGAGCGCCAGGGTACGCATGAACTTGCCCGGCAACTGCCGGCGCACGCCGTCGCTGCCGGTGAGGAAGTTGGCCGCGTTGGCGCCGGGGTGGCCACCCTGCAGGCCGTACGGGCGGAACTTCTGGCGGTCGCTGCGCACCTGCAGGACCGCGTCGTCAACGCCGGTCAGCCGATAGGTCCGCAGCATACCGACACCGCCCCTGAACTGGCCCGGTCCGCCTGAATCCGTGCGAAAACCGTAGGCTTCTATCCGTACCGGCTGCTCGCCCTCGAGCACCTCGATCGGGGAGTTGGAGTAGTTGACCGCAAGCGACGACAGGCCGTCGTTGGTGTCCTTGCCGGGTCGCCCGCCCCAGGTGCCGAAGAGGAACTCCAGCAGCACGAAGGGCTGTTGCTGCCGGTCATAGCCGGCGATGGTGACGCCGAAGTCGCCCTGCGCGCCGCAGGCGAACACCCGCTCGGGCAGCATCATCGCCAGCGCGCCCCAGATCGCTTCGGTGGCCCGCATCGCGGTCAGGCCACGGGCGGCGACGGGTGCCGGGGTTGTCGGATGAACAACCGTGCCTGGTTCCGCCGTGACCTTGAGCGCGCGCATGAATCCCGTGTTGGTGGGTAAGCCTGGATCCATGATGCAACGGACGCAGGCATAGGTACAGGACTGGGTCATGGAAAACGGAAGATTGATCGAGCCGCGCACCTGCGGCGAGCTGCCGCTGAAATCGACGTCGAGTGCGTCGCCGTGCTTGGTGATGGTGCAGCGGATGCGGATCGCATCGTCGCTGAAGCCGTCGTCGTCCAGGAAATCCTCGAAAGTCCACTGGCCGTCGGCCAGCTTGCTGAACTCGGCCCGTGTCATCTGCTCGGTGTAGTCAAGCAGGTGGGCCATCTCGTCGAGCAGCACCTCGGTGCCGTAGCGCCGCGCCAGGCCCTGCATCGCCCGCTCGCCGCGCGTGCAGGCTGCCACCGTCGCCATCACGTCACCGCTCACCTTGTCCGGCAGCCGCACGTTCAGGCATAGCGTATCCATCAGGTCCCGGTTCAACACCCCGCGGGTGAACAGCCGCACCGGTGGCAGCCGCAGGCCCTCCTGGTAAATCTCGGTGTTGTCGCAGGCGTTGCCGCCGGCGACCCGCCCGCCAATGTCGGTCTGGTGACCGATCGCCGCCGAAAAACCAAGCAGAACCGACTCGTGGAAGATCGGCTTGAAGACGTAGATGTCCGGCAGGTGCGTGCCGCCGCCCACGTAGGGATCGTTGGTGATGTAGATGTCGCCGGCTTCTATTTCATCGCCGAAACGGCGCAGCACCGCTTCGATGGTCGGGGGAAACGACCCCATGTGCATCGGCAGGCACAGCCCCTGGGATATGAGGTTGCCGTGGGGATCGATCAGCCCGGTCGAAAAGTCCATCGCCTCCTTGATCACATAGGAGCGCGCGGTGCGCACCACCGTCACCGCCATCTCGTCGGAGATCGCGGCGAAGGCGTTCTTGAGCAGTTCCAGTCGGATCGGATCGCGTCGCGTGGTCATGGGGTATCAGGTTTGCAGGATCGGGGACAGGTCGATGCGCACGCTACCGGTGCCGTCGCGCCAGGCCGTTGCCCCGGGCGGCACGACGATGGTGGTGTCGTACTCCTCGATGACCAGTGGCCCCGCCTGGGCCGTGGCCTGCTCGCGCGCAAGCTGGTGCCGGCGCAGCACCGGCGAATCACGCCAGCCCCAGCGGGAACCGAAGTAGACCTGGCGTGATGGCGGATCGCCCATGCCATTGCCCGGCACCCCGTCAGTCCCCTTCGCTGCGACCGATCCGTCTTCGGCAGGCGTGCCGCCGGCCGCCGGACTGATCGAATCGGCGTTGACGTCGATCGCGACGTGACCAAGGGCACGGGCGCGCAGACGCAAGTTGACGATCTGGGTCGCCTCGCCGGGATTGCCGTAGCCGTAGGTGCGTTCATGCTCGGCATGGAAGGCCTCGATCGCCTGGTCCAGCACCGCCCGGGTCAGCGGGATCGGCACGGTGACGGCCAGCTCCGAACTCTGGCCGCGATAACGCAGGTCGAGCTGGCAGATCAGCTCGCAGCCGTCCCGTGCCACGCCCTCGGCGCGCATCAGCGCCGTCGCCTCTTCCTGCAGCGCCTGCGCCAGGCTGGCGAGCCGGTGGAGATCGGCCACTGCCGAGTCCATCGTGCAGGTCCGCACCAGCCGGTGCTCGATTCGCGCGAAGAGCAGGCCGAAGGCGCTGAAGACCCCCGAGGCGGGCGGCACCACGATCTGGCCGATGCCCGCGTGCAGCGCCAGCGACGCCGCGTGCACCGGACCGCTGCCGCCGAAAGCGACCATCGTGAAATCGCCCGGCGAGCGGCCGATTTCGCTGGTGACCGCCTGCACCGCCCGGACCATCGTCGCATTGGCGACTTCGTGGATACCCCAGGCAGCCTCATGGACAGGCATCCCCAGCGGCGTCGCGACTGCGCTCGCAATCGCGACCTCCGCGGCGGCGCTGTCGATCGGCATCGCCCCGTCCAGCAGGTGACTGCGATTCAGAAAACCCAGCACCACGTTGGCATCGGTCACCGTCGGCAGTTGCCCGCCCAGGCCGTAGCAGGCCGGCCCCGGCACCGAACTCGCGCTGCGCGGGCCGACCCGCAGGGCGCCGCCGGTATCGATCCAGGCCAGGCTACCGCCCCCGGCGCCGATCTCGGCCAGGTCGATGGCCGGTGCCCTCACCACGTAGCCACCGCCGCTCAGCAGCCGCTGGCCCGCGTTCAACTGGTTGCCCACTTCCAACTGGTCGGTGAGACGCGGTTCGCCGTCCTCGATCAGGCAGGCCTTGGCGGTGGTGCCGCCCATGTCGAAGGCGATGATGTTGGTGATGCCCAGCAGCCGGCCGAGCGCCGTGGCGCCGACCGCGCCCGCGGCCGGACCCGATTCCACACACTGCGCCGGCAGCAGGCGCGCGGTGGCCGAGGTCATCACCCCGCCCGCCGATTGCATCACCATCAGCGGCGCGTGGGCGCCGGCCGCCGCCAGGCCCCGCTCCAGGCGGGCGAGATATTCGTCGACTACCGGCTTGACGAAGGCATTGACCACCGTCGTGCTGGTGCGCTCGAACTCCCGGATCTCCGGCAGCACCTGGAACGAGGCCGAGGTCGTGAGGCCGGGGGCGCGACGCTCCAGGATCTCCAGCACGCGTCGTTCGTGTGACGGGTTGACATAGGAGTGCAGCAGGCAGACTGCGATCGACTCAACGCCTGCCGCCAGCAGTGCGTCGATGGCAACGATCACGCTGGTTTCGTCCAGCGGCTCGACCACCTCGCCGGTCGCGCTCATGCGCTCCGCGACCTCCAGGCGCAGGCTGCGCCGCACCAGCGGCACCGGCTTGTCCCAGCCCATGTCGTAGAGCTGCGGCATCCGCAGGCGGCCGATCTCCAGCACGTCCCTGAAACCCCGGGTAGTGATCAGCCCGACCCGGGCCCCGGTTCGAGTCAGGAGCGCGTTGGTGGCGACCGTGAAGGCATGCACCATGCGCCCGACCTCGGCCGGCGCCAGCGCCCGGGTGGAGACCAGCTGGTCGATACCGCCGAGGATGCCGCGGCTGTAGTCCTCCGGGGTCGACAGCACCTTCAGCGTGCGCACGCCCCGACTGCCGTCCGAAACCACCAGGTCCGTGAAGGTGCCGCCCACGTCGATGCCGATCTGTTGCATGCGTTTCCTGTATCGCTTTCGCGGCGCCGCCCGCAGGCCAAGCAGCAATCGCGGCCACCAGCACCCAATCTAGCCGCCGGGAGTGCCGAGGCGGTAATCGGAAATCATGGTTCTCGTGATAGGATTTTCTGATCGCAGCAACGCCCTGGCGGAGTCACCGTGCGCGCTTCCCTTGCCCAGCTCGAAGCCTTCTACTGGATCGCCAGGCTGGGCAGCTTCCACGCTGCGTCGCGCCACCTTCATGTGACCCAACCCACCATCACGGCGCGCATCGCGGACCTGGAAAGGATTCTCGACGCCAAGGTATTCCTGCGCAGCAACCAGCAGTCACGAATGACCGCCCGCGGGCGCACCATGTTCGATACCGTCGGCCGCATGCTGCGGCTCAGCGACGAGATCGCCATCAGCTCCCGCGGCGGCAACACCTTGCGCGGCTTGCTGCGGCTGGGCGCGGTGGAGTCGGTGGCCTTGCTCACCCTGCCCCGGCTGCTGCCGCGCCTCATCGCCGACTACCCCGACCTCAAAGTGGAGTTGACGCTGGATGTCGGCACCTCGCTCAATCGCAAGCTGCTGGCGAGCGAACTCGACATCGCGGTACTGACCGACCCGCAGGTCGGCGAGGCGCACGTCGTCGAGCCGGTCGGCCTGATCGAACTCGCCTGGTTCGCCAGTACCCGGATGCGGCTGCCGCGCGGCGAGATCAAACCGCGCCATCTGCGCGACCTGCCGATCCTCACCATGCCGAACCCCTCCACCATCTACACCAGCATGACCGCCTGGTTCAACGCCGCCGACGTCGCGCCCACGCGCGTCAGCACCTGCAACTCACTCGCGCTGATGGCGCAACTGATCAGTGCCGGCCAGGGTGTCGCGGTGCTGCCCTCGGCTATGGTCAGGGCCGACGTCGACAGCGGCAAGATCCGGATGCTGCCGACACGGCCGGCGATGACTGCCGGGATTCTCGCGGTGGCCAGCAACGGTCCGGTGCATCGCTACCGCGCGCTGGTGCGCACGATCGCCGAGGCGGTGAGCGAAAGCGGACTGGTGGCGCCGCTTTGAGCGGATTGCCAACGCCGCGCCCAACGTGCTCAACGGTCAAGTGATTGGACAGAGCCAGCAGCATCACAGTCAATCCCGTGCCTGTCCCGGGAGCCTCGCCGCGGGGCTCCTGCGGGCGCGCTGCCACGGGCGTCCGCCCCGCGCCTGAGCAACGATATGAACAGCCGCCCGGCTGGTTGCAATGCAGCGGAGCGATAGGCGACGTGCACCATGCGCGTCCAGGGTCCGGTCGCGATGTCAAGTGCAACAAGAGCGCCCTCCTGAATTTCGCTGGCGACGAGACGAAGAGGAATGAAGCTCAGGAAGTCGCCAGCCGCAAGCAGCGACCTGATCGATGCGGCCGAGTCGGTTTCCACCGCCGGCACCGGCGCGCCTATGCCTGCCTCGTTGAAGATCAGCTCGGCGCGACTGCGCACGACCTCGTGGGCAACCGGCAACACCCAGGGCCAGGCCAGGGTTTCCTTCAACGGCAGCGCGCGCCGATTGGCGAGGGGGTGCGTGGCACGCGCGGCAACGATCATCTGGTCGCGCAGCAGCGTCTCTGTCTGCATGCCGCGCAGCGAGACGGCTTCGGGTTGCGTGCCGATGACAAGGTCTAATTGGCCCCGCTCGAGTGCCGGCAGCAAGCTATCGAGCGTGCCTTCGCGAATCGTCACCTGCAGCTTTGGGTGCCGCCCCAGCAATTGCGCGACCGAGTAGGGTACCAGGTCGGCGGCGAGGCTTGGCCCGCTGCCAACGCGAAGCTGCCCGCGCATGCGTCCGGTGCTGGCGTCGACCTCGGCTGCGGCCAGACGCGCTTCCAGAGCGATCGTGCGCGCCCTGGGCACAAGCATCGTGCCGGCTTCGGTCAACGAGACGCCGTGCGGGCCGCGCTCGAGCAACGCGACGTCAAGGCGTCGCTCGAGTCGTCGAAGGCTCTGCGTCAGCGCCGGTTGCGACAGCGCGAGATGCTGCGCGGCGCGCCCGATCGAACCGTGATCAACGATCGCGAGAAAGTGCTCAAGTTGCCTCAGTTCCATCCGGGCACCAGTGTCATAACGTCTGCTTATGAGAGATTATCACTTGATACCTGAGCGGTGGAGAGCGATGCGCGTACGCTTGCAAATCGGGAAGGAGACGACGATGCCCCAAACCATTGGACCTGCCGCCCGCCTTGCCATGGTCGCCGCATTTGGCGCGATGGTCGCGGCACCGGCAGCCGCCCAGACCGTGCTGCGCTTCGCGCAACTGACGCCAAAAACGCACTTCTACCAGACCGACATCCTCGACCCGTGGATCGCCGACATCGCGCGAGTTACCGAGGGACGCGTGAAGATCGAGGTCAGTGCCGCACCGCTCGGGCCGTTCCCGCGGATGTTCGACCTCGCCAAGACCGGCGTCGCCGACATCGCCGCCGGCAATCATGGCGTGATCGCCGGGCGCTTTCCGATCGTGCAGATCGCCGAGACGCCGTTCGAGGAGGATACGAATCCGGAGGCAATGTCGGTCGCGCTGTGGCGCACTCAGCAGAAATTCCTCGAACCGGTGAACGAGCACGCGGGCACGCAACTGCTGGCCCTTCACACCTCCGGATCGATGCACCTGTTCTCGCGCGTAAGGCCGGTGACGAAGAAGTCGGACTTCGACGGTCTGAAGGTGATGGCACCGGGCAAGACCGGTGCCACGTTCGTCGAAAAGATGGGTGGCATTCCGGTGATCAAGTCGGTGCCCGAGTACTACGACACGATCTCCAAGGGCATCGTCGACGCAGCGCTTGCGACCAATACCTCGGTGGCCGGCTGGAAAGCCGAGGAGTTCATCAAGTACCAGTCGCGGGTGCCGGGCGGGATGCTCTACGGCTCGTTCTTTGTCGTGATGAACAAGGCGGCATGGGACAAGCTCGGGCCACGCGACCGGGACGCGATCATGAAGGTCTCGGGTGAAACCTATGCGAAGCGGGCAGGGCGGGTGTTTTCCGAGCAGGACGCGAAGTCACTTGAGGCGCGCAGGGAGCGGATCCAGGTCGTCGGCGCAACCCCTGAACTGCGCGCCGACATCGTCAAGGCCTTCAGCTTCGTCGACGACGAATGGCTTGCCAAGGCGAAGGCCGCCGGAATCGATGGCAAGGCCGCGCTCGACTATTTCCACGAGCAGGTCAGGACCTACAAGCCAAGCACGAGCCAGTAGTTCTTTCGACAACTTTCTCGACAAGAGGAACCTGCGATGAGGGTCGATGCCGGACGCGGCCAGCCGAAGTTCGTCGATGGCGAACCGCGCATCGCATATGACGAGACTGGCAGCGGCGAGTCGGTCGTGTTCCTGCACGGCATTGGCGGGAACCGGAGCAACTGGCGCGACCAGTTGCCGGTTTTCGGCCACCGCTACCGGGCAGTGGCTTGGGACGCGCGCGGCTGGGGCGACAGCGACGACTACGATGGCGCGCTCGATTTCGCCGATTTCAGTGCCGATCTCATCCGCCTGCTCGATGCGCTGGGCGAGCACTCGGCACATTTCGTTGGTCTGTCGATGGGCGGATTCATCCTGCAGGATTTCTACGCGCGGCACCCGGATCGGATCCGCAGCCTCGTGCTTGCCGACACGTCGCGCGGACCGCGTGATGATCATGACGATGCGTGGGTGGAGGATTTCCTGCGCCTGCGCAGGAAGCCGTTGCTCGACGGCCTGACGCCTGCTCAGATCGCGCCGGCGGTTGTCAAGTCGCTTGCCGGGCGCAGTGCGACGCCAGCGCACATCGCCACGCTCGAGGCGAGCATCGCCGCGCTTCACAAGGACTCGTACCTGAAGGCGATGGACTCGGTGATGCGTTACAGCATCCCGCTCGATCGCTCGACGATCGACGTGCCGGTGCTGGTGCTGGTCGGTGCCGAGGACACATTGACACCGCCCGAAGCCGGCCAGCGCCTTGCGGAATCGATTCCTGGCTCCCGTTATCAGGTCATCGCCGAGGCCGGACACCTGTCCAACATTGAACGGCCCGAGGCCTTCAACCAAGCGGTACTTGACTTTCTCGAAAGCATCAGGCAGTGACGACCGACTCCGGTCAGGCGCCCGCCGCTGGTCCGATTGCGGTTTCCGATTCGAACCAGCCGTTGCGGTTGGTCGGGTGGTTGTGCGCGTGGATGCTGTTCGCGTTGACCCTCGTCAGTGGCGTCGACGTGATCGGGCGCTACGTGTTCAATTCACCTTTGCCCAATGCCAACGACCTCGTGCGGGCGCTCATGGGAATCGTGATCTTTGCGGGCTTGCCCCTGGTGTCCGCGGACAACGCGCACCTTCGCGCGGGTTTCTTCGATCACCTCGTCAGCGGATCGTTGCTGCGGGTGCGCGAGGTCGTCGTCACGCTGCTGTCGGCGCTGGCGTGCGCAGTATGGACGTGGCAGCTGGGGCGTCAGGCGATCGACATGCGATCGACCGGCGAAGTGCTCGGTACGGTTCCGATGCCGGTCTGGTACCTGGTTGCGCTGATGACATTGGCGAGCGGCGCGTCGACGGTGCTTCTGCTGCTGCACGTGCGGGCGGCCTGGTCGATGCGCGTTACTGGATCCGCTGGCGGAGCGTCCCACGGCATTGTCCGTCATGAGCGTGCGGACTGATGCTCGCCTCACTCTGGTTTTTCATCCTGCTGTTCGGGTTGCTGGTCGTCGGGCTGCCGATCGGCTTTACGCTGCTCGCAGTCGGCGTGCTCGGCTTCGCCTGGTACACCGACCTCGGCCCGGCGCTCGCAATGGCCTCGCAGACGACCGTCGATACGGTCCTCAACTACAACTTCTCGGTGCTGCCGTTGTTCGTGCTGATGGGCAACCTGTTCTCGGTCTCGAAGATGGCCGACGACCTCTATGCGGCGTCGAACGCGTTCATCGGCCATCGTCGCGGCGGGCTTGCGATGGCGACGATCACCGCGTGCGGCGGCTTCGCCGCGGTCTGCGGATCTGCGATCGCGTGCGGCGTCACGATGGGGCGGATCTCGATCCCGATGATGCGCCGCTACGGCTATTCACCAGGCTTCGCGTCCGGCACGGTCGCGGCTGGCGCGACGCTCGACATCCTGATCCCGCCGTCGATCGCGATGGTGTTGTATTCGCTTATCACCGACACCAACCTCGGTGCGCTGATGATTGCCGGCTTCGTGCCCGGGTTGATCACGATCGTGCTGTACATGATCGCAATCTCGCTGGTTGCCCATCTGCGCCCGGCGCTCGCGCCGACGCGCGACCAGCGCAGCGGGTGGCCCGAACGGCTGCGCTCATTGCGCGACATCTGGCCGATGGTGATGCTGTTCACGGTCGTGCTCGGCGGAATCTATGGCGGCGTGTTCACGCCAACCGAGGCGGCCGGGATCGGTGCCTGTGGCGCCTTCCTGATCACGCTCGCACGCGGGCACTTGTCGTTCGCGGCGTTTCGCGCGGTTTGCGTCGAGACCGTGCGCAGCACCTCGATGCTCTTCGTCGTGCTGGTCGGTGCGCTGGTTTTCGCGAACTTCGTCACCGTGTCGGGCACGACGCAGGCTTTTGATGCATGGATCCGAACGTTGTCGCTCGACCGGACCGGGCTGATCCTGCTGCTGCTGGCGATCTACATCGCGGTCGGATGCGTGCTCGAGGCAAACTCGATGATGGTGCTGTCGGTGCCGATCTTCTTTCCGATCGCGGTCGCGGCCGGCATCGACCCTATCTGGTTCGGCATCTTCGTCGTTGTCGTCTCGCAGGTCGGACTTGTCACGCCGCCGATGGGGATGCTGCTGTTCGCGGTGCGCTCGCAGGCGCCGGATGTTCGGACGTCATCGATCTTCTATGGCGTGATCCCGTACCTGGTGGCCGACGCGATTCGACTCGCGCTGTTCATCGCGTTCCCGATCCTCGTGCTGTGGCTGCCGCGAACGATGAGCGGCTAAGCTCAAAAGTGTTCTGACCTTTTTTCCCTTTCTGGAGGATTCCGAAATGCAACCGATCCACTTTGCGATGCGCGATGCGCCGCCGGCGGCCGATTCGATCAAGGCGCTGATCGAGCCCGATCGCGTGCATCGCTCGGTATATATCGATCCCGCGATCTTTGAACTCGAGATGGCGCGGATCTGGCATCGCACCTGGGTGTACGTCGGGCATGAAAGCCAGGTGAAGAAGCCCGGTGACTTCTTCGCGACCGAGGTCGGTCGCAGTCCAGTCGTGCTGGTGCGGCACACCGACGGCACGGTGCGGGTCGTGTTCAATCGCTGCGCGCACAAGGGTGTGCAGGTCGTTCGTGAGCGCACCGGAAGCGTCAAGAACTTCATCTGCCCATACCACGGCTGGGTCTACGGCACCGACGGTGCATTGAAAGGACTGCCGTTGCCCGAAGGATACGAGGGCACTTGCGTGAAGGTCGGCGATCCCGCGTTCGGCCTGAAGGAGCTGCCACGGGTCGCGAGCTACCGCGGCTTCGTGTTCGCGAGCCTTGCCGCCGACGGGCCCGATCTCGAGGCTTTTCTCGGTGAAGCGAAGGTCGGCTTCGACGACCTGGTCGATCGCGCCCCGGACGACGAAGTCGAGGTCTACGGCACCTGTGCACGCACGATCCAGCATGCGAACTGGAAGTTCTTCTTCGAGAACCAGCTCGATGCGGTCCACGCCGGCATCACCCACGAGTCGTCGACGGCGGCGGCGCGAGAGGTCGCGAAGAAGATGTTCAGTAAGCCAGAGGACATCACCAAGGTCGTGCAGATGTTCCTCGCGCAGGAGCCGCCCGAACCCAGGAGCGTCTGGGTAAAGCTCAATTCGGCGAACTTCGCCTTCGGTCACGGCAACTTTCTCGGCTACCAGGAGCATCGCGGCAATGACGCGACGACACTCGATTACGAAGCGATGATCAAGAAGAAGTACGGCGATGACGAAGGCGAACGCCGGCTCGCGCGCAGCCTGCACCACACGGTGATCTACCCGTGCCTTTCGATTCAGTCGCAGTTCCAGCAGTTGCGGGTGATCAAGCCGATCTCGGTCGGTCGCACCTTGATGGAGATCTGGCATTTCCGGCTCAAGGGCGCGCCGAAGGAGTTCACCCGCCGCAACATGATCATCGCGAATGCCGTGAACACACCGGCGACGATCATCAGCTGCGACGACTACGAGAATTGGCTGCGCGCGCAGCAGGGCTTGCAGGCGCAGGCGCAGGAGTGGGTGAGCATGCACCGCAATGCCGGCGACGGCAGCATGCATCCGGACGCGCAAGACGGTGATGTGCTGCGCTCCAGAATCGGCACCAGCGAGGTCTTCCAGCGCAACCAGTACGCGGCGTGGGCCGAGTACATGAGCAAAGAGGTCTGATCATGGCGACAACGGCGAAGGAAAATGCGAAGAATCCCTCGGCGAGAAGTGATCTGGAAACCAGAGGCTCCGCCACGGACATTGACATTCGCGACATCGAGCACTTCCTCTACCATGAGGCGAGATGTCTCGATGACCACGAGCGTTGGGAGGAATGGGTTGGTCTCTTCACTGACGACGGCCACTACTGGATACCCTACACGCGCGAGCAGGACGACGCTATCGATATGCCGTCGATCGTCTACGAGGACAAGGTGCTGCTCGCGATTCGCATCGGGCGCCTGAAGCATCCGCATGCGTGGGGCCAGCAACCGTCGACCCGCGCGAGTCGCTTGGTCGGCAACGTGATGATCGACGGCGTCGACGCGAAAACTGGCGACCTGATCGTGCGATCGACCGTTCACATGCTCGAGTTTCGCGCCGATCGCTATTTGCAGTACGGGGGACATTGCACCTATCGACTGGCGCGCAACGGGGATGGATTCCTGATACGCAGCAAGCGCGTCGACCTGATCTCGGCTGACGGAATCTACGAGGACATCATCCAGGTGTTGCCATGAAGGCGCGTGCGAGCAGGCGCGCAGGATCGCGAGTGCCCTTATGGGGGCAACGATGATCCGCCGCAAGCTCGGTTCGGCGGGGCTCGAGGTAGGCGCACTGGGTCTTGGCTGCGGTGGCATGTCGCCCGCCCGCGGCCTGCCGGGCATGTACGGCGCGCCCGACGAGGCCGAGTGCATCGAGACGATCCGGCGCGCACTCGCATTGGGCAGCGACCTGATCGATACCGCCGAAATGTATGGTCCCTTTCACAACGAGGACCTGGTCGGGAGGGCGATCAAGGGGATGCGGAATAAGGCAGTCATTTCGACCAAGTTCGGCTTTCGTTTCGACGCTAACGGCAACCTCGCCGATGCCGACAGTTCCGCGCTGCATGTGAAGGCCTCGGTCGAAGGCTCGTTGAGGCGCCTGGGCATCGACTGCATCGATCTGCTCTACCAGCACCGGATCGACCGCAAGGTGCCGATAGAGGAGACGGTCGGCGCGATGAGCGATCTGGTGCGCGAAGGCAAGGTTCGATTTCTCGGCCTGTCCGAAGCGGGGCCGCAGACAATTCGCCGTGCGCATGCGGTGCATGCGCTGTCGGCGGTCGAGACCGAATATTCGCTCTGGGAGCGCGAGCCCGAGGTGCAGGTGTTGCCGGTGTTGCGTGAACTCGGCATCGGTTTCGTCGCCTATTCCCCGGTTGGTCGAGGCTTCCTGGCCGGCACCGCGTCGCGCGAGCAGGTGCAGTCGGATGCACGTGCTGCGTATCCTCGCTTTCAGGGCAAAAACTACGATCGGAATCTCGTGCTGCTCGAAAAGCTGCAGGCGTTTGCAAGCGAGCGGGGGATTACCGCTGCACAAGCCTCGCTGGCGTGGCTGCTGCACAAGGGAGAGGATATCGTGCCGATTCCGGGCACAAAGCGCAGACGGTGGCTCGAGGAGAACGTCGCGGCGGCCGACGTGCGCTTTGGAGAAGAGGAGCTTTCCTGGTTCGAGCGCGAGTTCGCGCCGGGCGTCGCTGCCGGCGAGCGATACAACCCGATGCTGTATGCGTACGTCGATCGGTAGAGCGCTGGACAGGTACGCCGTTCTATGCCCGCCTCGTGCGGTTCAGCACCCGAGGCGCTTGGCAGCTTGACGCAGCAGGGGCAAGGAACGAGAAAGCGCAGCTTCTCGATTCGTCGAAAGCCTCTGCATGACAATATTAAGCGATGCCATCGTCCTCTCGTTGCCGTCCGTGACCGGAACCGCCAGTGAACACACGCCCATCTCAGGACAAGTTCGCTTGTGCGAGCCAGGGTTTGATCACCGATCGATCCGGCGAGCATCTCGGCTCCACCGATCTGGGTGTGCTCCTGATGCGAAAGCTTTTCCGCGAAGGGATCAAAGCAGTCGCGGCCGGGCAGGTGCCGCGCGGACTGGTATTGCGCGAGCCTCGAACGACGATCGATTTTCCCCACGTCTTCTAATGAATAGCGCTACCGCTACTGGAGACTCGGATATGCACCTTTGGGTAATCGATCGCGACGGAACGGGGCGCCGGATCGACGCAGAACCAGGAGAATCTCTGATGTTGACGCTGCTCTGGAATGACTTCGAGATCGCGGCAGCCTGTGGCGGCGTCGCCAATTGCGGCACCTGTCACGTGTATGTAGATGAAGCTTGGCTCGACCACCTAGAACCGATAGAGGCCGATGAGCAGCAGGTGCTCGACAATTCGGCACATCGCCGGTCGAACTCGCGGCTGAGCTGCCAGATCAGATTGGTGGAGTCGATCGGCGGCATGCGCCTTAGCTTGGCGCCTGAAGACGACTGAACCAGCTCGCCCTGCAGGCGCAGGGAGCGCTTCCGGATCGGACGTGCACGATCCTGATTCCGCGGCCGCACAGCCAGGACGCAGCTTCCCGCCCTGAGACCGTGCCTTTCTCACGCGCCGCCAGCTCCCCGTCGAATATCCCTATCGCAGCGATGAAGATTGCTCATCCGCACCAAGGTGATCCTGCAAGACAATAGGTCAACTCTATTCGGTTTTCATTTCATCGCGGAATCAGGAGTACGACATGAGTAACGACCAGACAGGAGCGAAGTGCCCGTTCAGCGCAGCCGCAGCCGTAGGCACGACCAACCGTGATTGGTGGCCCCAGCGATTGCCCCTGGACCTGCTGCATCAGCACTCCGCCGAGTCCGACCCGATGGGAGAGAAGTTCGACTACACCGAGGCGTTCAATAGTCTCGATCTGGCCGCGGTGAAGAAGGACCTCGCTGCATTGATGACGGACTCCCAGGAATGGTGGCCTGCGGACTTCGGGCACTACGGGCCGCTGTTCATCCGAATGGCGTGGCACAGTGCCGGCACCTACCGCATCGGCGACGGCCGCGGGGGTGCGGGCCGCGGCCAGCAGCGCTTCGCGCCGCTGAACAGCTGGCCGGACAACGTGAGCCTGGACAAGGCCCGCCGCCTGCTGTGGCCGATCAAGCAGAAGTACGGCCGGAAGATCTCCTGGGCCGACCTGATGATCCTCACGGGCAATGTCGCGCTGGAAACCATGGGCTTCAAGACTTTCGGCTTTGCCGGTGGCCGCGAAGATGTGTGGGAGCCGGATCAGGATGTCTACTGGGGTCGCGAGCAGACGTGGCTGGGTGGTGACGTGCGATACGCCCACGGCTCTGAAGGTGTCCAGGAGGAAGGCGGCGTGCTCGTGTCCGACGATGATGCCGACGGTGACATGCACACGCGCGACCTGGAGAACCCGCTCGCCGCGGTGCAGATGGGACTGATCTACGTCAATCCCGAAGGTCCGGACGGCAACCCCGACCCGCTTGCCGCTGCGGTTGATATCCGGGAGACCTTCGGCCGTATGGCCATGAACGACGAAGAAACGGTCGCGCTGATCGCCGGCGGCCATAGCTTCGGCAAGACCCACGGCGCCGGCGGATCCGACCACGTCGCGGCCGAGCCCGAGGCGGCTGACATCGAGCACCAGGGCTTCGGCTGGAAGAACAGTTTCGGCACCGGCAAGGGCGGCGATACGATCACGAGCGGCCTTGAAGTGACCTGGACCACCACGCCCACGCAATGGAGCAACAACTTCTTCGAAAACCTTTTCGGCTTCGAATGGGAGCTGACGAAGAGCCCCGGGGGCGCGCACCAGTGGGTGGCGAAGGACGGCGCCGGTGCGGGCATCATCCCGGACGCGCACGACCCCGCCAAGCGCCGCCCGCCGACCATGCTGACCACCGACCTCTCGCTGCGCCTAGACCCTGCCTACGAGAAGATCTCCCGGCGCTTCCTCGACAACCCCGACCAGTTCGCCGATGCCTTTGCGCGGGCCTGGTTCAAGCTCACCCATCGTGACATGGGCCCGCATGCCCGCTATCTGGGTCCCGAGGTGCCAGCCGAAGAACTCGTCTGGCAGGACCCGATCCCAGCGGTTGACCACGCCCTGGTCGACGAGCAGGATGTCGCGAGCATCAAGAAGAAGGTGCTGGCATCAGGCCTGACGGTGGCCCAACTCGTTTCGACGGCTTGGGCTTCGGCATCCACGTTTCGCGGCTCCGACAAGCGGGGCGGTGCGAACGGCGCGCGGATTCGCCTGTCGCCGCAGAAGGACTGGGCCGTCAATCAGCCCGAGCAACTGGCGAAGGTGCTGCAGGTGCTCAGAGGGATCCGCAAAGAGTTCAACGGACAGGCCGGCGGCAAGAAGCTCTCGCTCGCCGACCTGATCGTCCTGGCGGGTAGCGCAGGCGTGGAGCAGGCAGCCAGGAACGCCGGTCACGAGGTCACCGTTGCGTTCGCGCCCGGGCGCATGGACGCCTCGCAGGAGCAGACCGACGTTGCGTCCTTTACTCCCCTGGAACCGATCGCAGACGGCTTCCGCAACTACCAGAAGACCAGCTACAGCGTGCCGGCGGAGGCGCTGTTGCTCGACAGAACGCAATTGCTGACCCTGACGGCGCCGGAGATGACCGTGCTCGTCGCGGGGCTGCGGGTATTGGGCGCCAATGTCGGCGGGACGCGGGACGGCGTCTTCACCGGACAGCCGGGCGCGTTGAGCAACGACTTTCTCGTCAACCTGCTCGACATGAGTACCGAATGGAAGGCGGTCTCAGGCGCCAAGGAGCAGTTCGAAGGGCGGGACCGCAAGACCGGCAAACCCCGTTGGACCGCCACGCGCGTGGACCTGGTCTTCGGCTCGAACGCGCAGCTGCGCGCCATCGTCGAGGTTTACGCGAGCGCGGACGCGAAAGAGAAGTTTGTGCGGGACTTCGTGGCCGCATGGACGAAGGTGATGAACCTCGACCGCTTCGACATCGGGTGAGACGGCGCACCACGTAAGGCAGGGGAAGCCGCTTCGGGGCGGACGGTCGCTGCTGGATCAACATGGCGGGACGATGGGCGCCGACCGCGGGGTTTTGCGCCGTCGGCTCATGGTGGATAATCCGGCTCCACTGTTCGGAATCTGAAAACCCATTGATCTGGATTGCAGCCTACCTCGCCACCGGCGCCGCCGTCGGCTGGCTCGCCGGCCTGCTCGGCATCGGCGGCGGAATGACGCTGGTGCCGATCCTGTCCGCGATGTTCACCGCCCAGGCTTTCGCGCCGGAGCATGCGGTCCATCTCGCGCTCGGCACCGGCATGGCGTCGGTCGTCTTCACCTCCAGTGCCAGCGTACGCGAGCATCACCGCCACCATGCGGTGGACTGGCGCATCGTGCGCCGGATGGCGCCCGGCATGCTCACCGGAATCCTGCTGTCCTCTCTCGCGTCCGGCTGGATCTCGCAGCGCGCCCTCGCCCTGGCCTTCGCGGTAATCGTGTTCGGCGGCGCGACCCAGATCCTCCTCGGCAGGAAGCCGTCCGCGGCACGCACCCTGCCGGGACCAGCCGCGCTTCTCGCGATCGGCATCCTGTTCGGCGTCGTCTGCGGATTGGTCTCCGCCGGTGGGGCTTTCCTCACCGTGCCGTTCATGCTGTTCTGCGGCGTCACCATGCACGTGGCGATCGGCACCGGTGCCGCCATCGGCGTGCCGATCGCCGTGGTCGGGACGATCGGCTACATCCTCAGCGGTTCGCAGATCGACGGACTGCCACCGTACAGCATCGGCTTCGTCTACCTGCCCGCGCTGTTCTCCCTGGTGGTCGCCAGCGTCCTGACTGCCCCTTTCGGCGCACGCGCCGCCCACAGGCTACCGGTGCAGACCTTGAAGCGGGTGTTCGCCTGCCTGCTGTATGTGCTGGCGACAAAGATGGTTGTGAGCTATTGGTGATGCAACTACGCGGGACCGTGCCATGAAAGACTCGATGCAGAAGGCGCCTTCCGACGGCGCGGGCGTCATCGGTTATGGGACCCTGGGGCTGGGCATGTTCGGCGCACTGCTGCTGGTCATTGCTGCCTTCGCGTCGGATCGGCTGGTGAGCGCCGTACAGACGTTGCTGACGGGGTGGCCGTAGTCCGACCGTGAGGCACAGCGGATCAGACGGGCTTCACCAGTGCTGCCAGCGGAGACTTGTTCAATCGCTTCAACATCATGTCGTGGACGATGGCTTCCAGCCGCGCAGCGGCCCGTGAACGAGGTCGCTCTCGCGGCCTTATGATCCTCA
>JBBRJB010000005.1:0-19382 GCA_038220085.1 Burkholderiales bacterium | reverse complement strand
GAGAAGCTCTCGAGCTGGGTCCAGCTGATCCAGCTGGTGGTGAACGGGCACTTGTGGCCGGAAGCCTTCAGCTTGGCGGCGGCCGCCACCACCTCGGGCCAGGTCTTGGGCGGCTTCTCGGGGTCGAGACCGGCAGCCTTGAACGCGTCCTTGTCGTAGTAGAAGATCGTCGTCGAACTGTTGAACGGGAAGCTCAGCATCTGCCCGTCCGGCGCCGTGTAATAGCCGGCCACCGCAGGCACGTACCGGCTCGGATCGAACTTGAAGCCGGCCTCGTTCATCACCTGGGTCACCGGCCGGATCGCCTTGCGCGACGCCATCATGGTGGCGGTGCCGACTTCGAAAACCTGCAGGATGTGGGGCGCGTTGCCGGCGCGGAAAGCCGCGATGGCCGCCGTCATCGATTCATCATAACTGCCCTTGAAGGTCGGGACGATCTTGTAGTCCTTCTGGCTGGCGTTGAAGTCCTTGGCGAGGTCGTTGACCCAGTCGCCGAGCGCGGCCGACATCGAATGCCACCACTGGATTTCGGTCTGGGCGTGCGCGGGCACGGCCAGCGACGCGGCAAGCGCCAGCGCTGCCAGCTTGCTGTAACTCGGTTTCATGGAATCTCCTCTCTGTTTGGCCCGCGGCGTGCAGGCGCAGCGCGGACTATATTGCATGAACATGACGGGCAGATGATGTCGCCTGAAATCATTCTGGCACAATTCCCGGCGGCCCGTTGTGGTGCGGTGCCCCAACGAGACAGGGCCAGCCAGTGGCCTGCGCAGGAGGCCGAAAGCGGTTTGACACATGCCTGAACAAGTTCGACACTCCCCGGCTTGCCAACCATACGACAGTAAACGACCGATGCCGGAGCGCCCCAGCACTCTCAAGACCGCCGCGGTTGTGACGGCGTTGCTGCTCTTGAGCCCGGGAATTGCGGCGGCGGCGGAATTCGATGGCGCCCGCCTGTCGGTGTGGTGGTCGATCCCCTTCGTGGGGATCCTGCTCTCGATCGCGCTCATGCCCCTGCTGGCGCCGATCTTCTGGCACCACCATTTCGGCAAGATCTCCGCCGCCTGGGCGCTCGCATTCCTGGTGCCGTTTGCGACCGTATTCGGTGTCGACGCCGCCGGCGTGAGCCTGGTGCATGCGCTGCTGGCCGAGTACATTCCCTTCATCCTGCTGCTCACCGCCCTCTTCACCGTGGCAGGCGGCATCCACATCAGCGGCAACCTGCACGGCGCGCCCGGCCTCAACGTCATCATCCTCGCCATCGGCACGTTCCTGGCCAGCCTGATGGGCACCACCGGCGCGTCCATGCTGCTCATCCGTCCGCTGGTGCGAGCCAACGACAATCGCCGGCACCAGGCCCACGTGGTGGTCTTCTTCATCTTCCTGGTGTCGAACGTCGGCGGCTCACTGACGCCGCTGGGCGACCCGCCGCTGTTCCTCGGTTTCCTCAAGGGCGTCGATTTCTTCTGGACCTTCAACAACATCCTGCCCGAGACCCTGTTCATGGCGGCCTCGCTGCTGATCATCTTCTATCTCCTCGACAGCTGGCTCTATCGCAAGGAAGGCGTGCTGCCGGTGGACCCGACACCCGACTCGCCGGGTATCGGCATCCAGGGCAAGCTCAACTTCCTTTTGTTGGGCGTGATCGTCGGCCTGGTGCTGCTCAGCGGCGTCTGGAAGTCGCCGGTCATCTTCGACGTGTTCGGCACGCCGGTCGGTCTGCCGGGAATCGTTCGCGACGTCGGGCTTGTCGTGGTGGCGGTGGTTTCGATGGCGATCACCGCTGCCAAGGTGCACCAGGACAACCAGTTCGGCTGGGGGCCGATGGCGGAGGTCGCGAAGCTCTTCGCCGGCATCTTCCTGACCATCATCCCGGTGATCGCGATGCTGCGCGCCGGGGTCGACGGACCGTTCGGCGCGGTCGTGGCGGCCGTAACCGGTCCCGACGGACAGCCCAATCCTGTCATGTACTTCTGGGCGACCGGGGTGCTGAGTTCCTTCCTCGACAACGCGCCCACCTACCTGGTGTTCTTCAATACCGCAGGCGGCGACCCCCAGGTGCTGATGACGACGCTCGCGCCGACCCTCGCGGCAATGTCGATGGGCGCCGTGTTCATGGGAGCGAACAGCTATATCGGCAATGCCCCGAACCTGATGGTGAAGGCGATTGCCGAGGACCGGGGCGTCAAGATGCCGAGTTTCTTCGGCTACATGGCGTGGTCGGTTGCCGTGCTCGTTCCGCTGTTCGTGTTCGTCACGCTGATCTGGTTCTGAGTCGCTCCGGCGGTCGCGGTCCGGGCCGGGCCGGGTAAAGCCCCAGGACAATCGCCCGGGGGAAACCCTAGGTCCGGGGCCTTGCTGCGCAGCACCCGCCGCATTGCCATGGGAGCCGACGCGGTTCCGTTGTAATCTTCCGGGACCGACAATACGGACAACGGAGACCAGAATGGCATTCACACGATGGATCGCAGGCGCCGGGGCCGCTGCAATCGCACTGGCTGTTTCGGCCGGCAGCGCAATGGCCCAGGAAGTGGTGCTCAAATTCTCCACCTTCATGGCGCCCCAGTCTTTTGTCTGGCTGGACATGCACGAAGGCTGGATGAAACGAGTGGAGGATCAGTCCAAGGGCCGCATCAAGTTCGAGCGCTATCCCGCGATGCAGCTGGGTGGCACGCCGGGACAGCTGTACGACCAGGTCAAGGACGGCGTAGCCGACATCACCTGGACCCTGCCGGGAACCACCACCGGCCGCTTTCCCCGCATCGAAGTATTTGAACTTCCGTTCATGATGACGAACGCCGAAGCGACGTCCAAGGCTTACTGGGAATACGTCCAGACCTTTGCCAAGGACGAGTTCAAGGACGTTCACCTGATCGCCGTCAACGTCCACGGGCCCGGCTTGTTCCATTCCGCGTCCAAGCCGATCAAGTCGATGGAGGACCTGCGCGGGATGAAGGTTCGCGGTCCCACGCGCCAGATCACCAAGCTGCTCGCCTCGCTCGGCGCGACGCCGGTGGGCATGCCGCTGCCGGGCATTCCAGACGCCTTGAGCAAGGGCGTGATCGACGCCGCGGTGATTCCCTGGGAGGTCGTGCCCTCGGTCAAGGTCAATGAACTCGCCAAGCACCACGCCGAGTTCGACCCGAAGCTGCCGGCGCTCTACACCACGACTTTCGTCATGACCATGAACAAGGCGAAGTACGATGCGCTGCCGCCGGACCTGAAGAAGGTGATCGACGACAACAGCGGGCTCGAGACCTCGGGGTGGCTCGGCAAGGTCCAGCAGGGCAACGACGCCCGGGGTCGCGCCACGGTGAAGGACAGCGACGTTCACCGCTTCTCGCAGGCCGACTACGAGCAGTTCAAGAAGGTGTCCGGCAAGGTCGACGAGGCCTGGGTCAAGGAGATGGACGGCAAGGGCTTCAAGGGCCAGCAACTGCTGGACGGCGCCCGGTCGCTGATCGAGAAACACTCCAAGTAGGATGCCCGCGGACGGACTTCACTCCCGGTTCGGACGCGCGCTCGATGCCGTGGCGCGCGTCTTCGCATTGTTCGGCGGCGCTGTCCTCACTGCACTGACGCTGCTGTCGCTGTACAGCATCGTCATGCGCAATCTGGCGGGCAGCCCGATCATGGGGGACTGGGAGCTGGTCCAGATGGGTTGCGCGGTCGCGATTGCGGCCTGTTTCCCGATGTGCCAGATGCGCAACGGCCATATCGTCGTGGACTTCTTCACCCAGAAGGTCAGCCCGGCGACCCGCAGCCGTCTCGACGGCCTCGGGGCGGTCGTGCTGGCGGTGATGACGGCGCTGCTCGCCTGGCGCACCGCGGTCGGCGCGCTCGATGCCAAGGCGTACAACCAGACCAGCATGATCATGGAACTGCCGACTTGGCTCGGCTATGCGTTGATGGTGCCGTCGTTCATATTGGCTTCGGTCACGGCGCTTTATATCGCCAGTCGCCATTTCCGGCAGCTGGAAACGCTGTGACCCTACCGGGCCTGCGGGTCGCGCCGATTGGCGGGTGCCGATGAGCGGTCGTCGATGAGCGGCATTGCCATCGCCGGGCTGTTGTTCGCGGGCATGCTGGTGCTGATGGCCCTGCGCGTACCGATCGCCATGGCGATGATGGTGCCGGGCGTGGTCGGCTACGTGGCGCTGAGCGGCTGGCCGTCCCTGCTCAACGCCTTGAAGGGCCTGGCCTTCGCGCGGCTGGCGAACTACGACCTGACCGTCATCCCCCTGTTCCTGCTGATGGGGGCCTTCGCATCCCAGGGCGGGCTCTCGCGCAGCCTCTTCCTGGCGGGCAACGCCGTGATCGGCCATCTCCGGGGCGGCCTGGCAATGGCGGCGGTGCTGGCCTGTGCGGCGTTCGGTTCGATCTGCGGCTCCTCGATCGCGACTGCAGCGACGATGACCAAGGTCGCGCTGCCGGAGATGCGTGCTATGCACTACTCCGGTCGACTCGCCACCGGCGCCCTGGCCGCGGGCGGCACGCTCGGGATCATGATCCCGCCCTCGGTGATCCTGGTGCTCTACGCCATCCTGGCGGAACAGAACATTGCCAAGCTGTTCGCGGCGGCGCTGATCCCGGGCCTGATCGCCACGGTCGGATACTGCATCGCGATTGCCATCTACGTGCGGTTCTTTCCGTCGGAGGGCCCGGCCAGCCGGCGGCGCACCTGGCCCGAGGTGCTGGTGGCGCTGCGCAACGTCTGGGCGGTGGCCGCAGTGTTCCTGCTCGTCTTCGGCGGAATCTACACCGGCTGGTTCACGCCCACCGAAGGGGCGGCGGTCGGCGCGGCCGCCACTTTCGTGGTGGCGCTTGCCCGCGGCGAGATGGGTCTGGCGGGAATCAAGGCCTGCTTCTACGACACCGCGATGACGTCGGGCATGATCTTCATGCTGTTCATCGGTGCGGACATCCTCAATTCTGCCCTGGCCCTGTCGCAGTTCCCGGCAGCCTTGGCCGGCATTGTCGAAAACAGCGGCCTTCCTCCGGTGGCGGTGATCGCCGGCATTCTGCTGTTCTACGTCGTTCTGGGCTGCGTCATGGACGAAATCTCCATGATCCTGCTGACCTTGCCGATCTTCCTGCCCACGGTCGCGGGTCTGGACCTGTTCGGACTGAACCAGACCGACAAGATCATCTGGTTCGGCATCCTGATCCTGATGGTGGTCGAGATCGGGCTGATCATGCCGCCGGTGGGGCTCAACGTTTATGTCATCAACGGCCTGGCGAAGGACGTTCCGATCCGGGATACCTACATCGGCGTGATGCCGTTCATCGCATCGGACTTCATCCGTACGGCGTTGCTCCTGCTCTTTCCGGCGCTCAGCCTCTGGCTGGTGAAAATACTGGTTCCCTGACGCGGCGCCCACCGTGCACTGATGTGTGTCGCAGTGCCTGTGATCGGGTCGGCCGCCGGCGTACTGTCCGGTTATCGACTACTACGCCCGGGATTCATCACGGCGCCGCAATTACACGCCATCCGAATGACGCCCCGTCGGCTGGCCATGACCCTGACATTCGCCGCGACCACGGCCCTGGCCGGCATCGCGGCGCCGGCGTCGGCCACCGGCCTTGCCGGGGCCGGAGCACTCGAACTGATCGCGCAACTGCTCCTGACGTCCCGGGGCCAGGAGCTGGTCGCGCGCCAGCGGGAAGCCGCAAGCAGGCGTGAGGCGCGCCTCAAGCTGATCGAGCGACTCAAGCGCGACGGCCGGCCGCAGGACAGCGAGCCCCTCATGCCCCTGCTCAAGGATCCGGACGAAGTGGTGCGCCGCCAGGCGGAAGACGCGATCTGGTCGGTGTGGGGGCGCTCCGGCAACCCCGAGATCGACCGGATGTTCCGTGCCGGCGTGGGGCAGATGGGCCGCCGCGAGGTCGATAAGGCGATCGAGACCTTCACCCGGATCCTGGACGACCTGCCGACCTTCGCCGAAGCCTGGAACAAGCGTGCCACGGCAAGATTCCTCGCCGGCGACCTGGCGGGCGCGATGGAGGATTGCGAGCATGCGCTGGCACTGGTGCCGGACCATTTCGGATCGCTGGCGGGCTATGGTCACATCTATTTCCGCTTGGACGATCTGGATATGGCGATCCTGTACTGGCGCCGTGCGCTGGCAGTGAATCCCAACCTTCAGAGTGTCGCCCTCAGCATCGAGGCGGCGGAGCGGATGTTGGTGGCCAGGGGCCGCCTCAGCACCTGAATATCGACCCGCCCGGCAGATGCGAGCGGGGCCCTGCGATGGCGAGGGGCGCATCCTGATCGCCTTCCGGATGAAGGGCGAGTCGATCGACGAGGTGGCGGGTGCGCTAGCTGCATGCAGGCCCGCCTGTCCCCGGTGCCGATTGATCCGGCACGGCCGGTGATCGCAATCCGTTCCTACAACGGTGCCCGGCACAGCGTCAATCTGACCGCATTGCTGGCCGGATTGCTCGCCGACGCGGGGGTGCAGGTCATCATCCACGGCGTCCGGAAGGACCCCTCCGGGTCACCACCTGCGACGTCATTCGCGCCATGGGCCATGCGCCGGCGGCCTCGGTGGCGGAAGCGGGGCTGTCCCTGGATCGCGGCAACCCCGGTGGCTCTGGAGATGCCGGTCGAAAGAGCCGGCCCGCGCCTTCGCGTGTGACCTGAGTCCGCGTGTGACAATGGCGGCTGCGCCGTACCCGTCCCGGGTCGCGTTAGTGAGGCCGCACAGACACCGGAACCCGTCATGACATCGAACCCGCCCCTGCTCGCAGGCATCAAAGTCGTCGAGTTCTGCCAGGTCGCGGCCGGCCCTTTCTGCGGCATGCTGCTGGCGGACTTCGGCGCGGAGGTCATCAAGGTCGAACCGCCGGAGGGCGACACCTTGCGGCAGTGGCCACCGATCACGGACGGATACAGCGAAAATTTCGCGTCGCTCAACCGGGGCAAGGAGTCCGTGGCACTCAATTTGAAGGACCCGGCCGACCTGGCCCGTGCCCGTGCGCTGGTGATGCAGGCCGACGTGCTGGTGGAAAACAGCCGGCCCGGCGCCATGCAGCGGCTTGGCCTCGGTTGGGACTGGTTCAGCGCGCGCAAGCCGGCGCTGGTCTACTGCTCGATCTCGGCGTTCGGCCAAAGCGGACCGCGGTCGTCGGCCGGCGGATTCGACGTCACCATCCAGGCTGCGGCCGGCGTCATGAGTGTCACCGGCGAACCCGGCGGGGCGCCGGTCAAGTGCGGCGTTCCGATCGCGGATTTCACCGCGGGTCTGTACGCGGCGTTTTCGATCGCTTCGATGATTGCGCGGGTTCGCAGCGGCGGCGCGGGCGGCTGCATCGACGTGCCGATGTTTGCCACCTCCCTGGCCATAGCCGCCCTCCAGACCAGCGAATTCTTCGGCAGCGGGCGCAACCCGGTCAAGCTCGGTTCGGCGCATCCGCGCAATGCGCCCTACCAGGCCTACCGGGCGCGAGACGGCTGGTTCGTGATCGCAGCGGGGAACAACCGCTTGTGGGCCGCGGTTTGCGACGTGGTCGATGTGCCGGCGCTGCTCGACGACGAGCGCTTCCTCACGCCGACGCTGCGCGCGGCCAACCAGGAGGCCTTGAAAACGCTGCTCGAGCAGCGGTTTGCCGGCGCGGACTCGAAGGACTGGCTGGCGCGCTTCGAGGCGGCCGGGGTGCCGAACGCACCCATCAACGGCTACGCAGAGGCCTTGTCGGACCCCCAGGCGACGCACCTGCAACTGGTACAGGAGGTGACGCTGCCATCCGGCCGCCGCACCCGTACGGTGACGTGTCCGGTCTGGATAGACGGGGCGCCGGTGGCGGTGCGAACCAACTTCCCGCGCTAGCTCCTCAGGCGAACAGGATCGTAGCGACGCCGAATGACCGGTCGGCCGCTACCGGGCTCGGTAGCATTCGAGAAACTCACCGGGACCGAACTGGCCGCGGGGAAGGGCCCGGCCGATGCTTCGCACCCCACGGCCGGCTCGACACCAAGGCGGCTGCGGAAAGTGCCGCCGGCGCAATAATCGGGCCGATCTCTCAGTCGATCTGCGCGCCCGAGTCCTTCACGACCTTCTTCCACTTGGTTGTCTCGGCCGCGATGAACTTGCCCAGGGATTCCGGCGTTCCGCCGACCGGTTCGGCGCCCAGGCCCTTGAAGCGTTCGACCACCTCCGGCAGCTTCAGGATCCGGTCCACTTCGGTCGACAGCTTGCTGATGATCTCGGGCGGCGTGCCGGCGGGCGCCATCAGCACGAACCAGGACTCGGCCTCATAGCCGGGCACCTCGCTGGCAATTGCCGGAACCCCCGGCAGGGTCTCGACCCCCTTGCTCGAGGTCACCCCCAGCGGAATCAGCTTGCCCGACTTGATCTGGCCCATCGCGGAGGGCAGGTTGTCGATCGCCATCTGGATCGTGCCCCCGACCAGGTCCAGCAGCATCGGCGCACTGCCCCGGTAGGGAACGTGCGCTACCGAGATACCTGCCATGCTCTTCAGCAGTTCGGTCGACAGGTGACCGGTACTGCCGTTGCCGGGCGAGCCGTAGGAATACTTGTCCGGGTTGGCCTTGACCTCTGCGAGGAAGTCCTTCAGATTGCGAGCCTTGACCGTCGCGGGATTGATCATCAGCACGTTCGGCACCCGGACCACGAAGGACACTGGCACCAGGGCTGTCGCGGTGTCGAAGGGCATCTGCCGGTAGAGGAACTGGTTGATCGCGGCCGGCCCGGGGGTGTTCATCAGGAAGGTGTAACCGTCGGGGGCGGACTTGGCGACGTCGGCTGCGCCGATGTTCCCACCCGCACCCGCCTTGTTCTCGACGATGAAGGTCTGCTTGAGCGACTGCGTCAGGTGATCGGCCACCACCCGCGCCGCGATGTCGGTGGTCCCGCCGGCGGCGAAGGGGACAACGATGCGAACCGTCTTGGACGGCCAGGCCTCCGCGGCGAGGGCCGCGGAGGAGCCCAGCGAGGCGCCAGCGAACCACCGGCTCGCACTTCGGCACGGGTGCCTGAAGGGGGAAAGGCGGACAACCGGGAAAACCCGACAGACTCCAGACCAGGCAGGCCGGCAGATTGAAACCAGGCCGCACGGAAAAGAAACCCGGCCGCACCGAAGTCCGCGCCGGGTCAACCATCAGGAGACCTATGAGAAACTGGAAAAGTAGAGAACCAACCGGTCATGAGTCGGCCGGGGCAAGCCGGGGGTTCAATCAATCCTGGCCGCGACGCATGGCAGTGCCGCGCGCGGCCCGCTCGCGATCGCTGTCCCGGACCCGACCGGCAAAGACCACGTATCGCTGCGAACCGCCGGGTGCCAGTGCATCAAAGGGCCAGCAGGTCACCAGCGTGAGCCGATCGGATCCGCTCTGATCGGTCACCGACAGGTCGTGCTCGTCGATGATCTCGAAGCGGTCGACCCGGTAGCTCACCGTTCTTCCTTCGATGTTCTCCACCTGGATCGGGTCACCGATGCCCAGCGACTTCAGGACCGCAAAGTGGGTATCCCGGTGTGCGCTGATGACGCTGTTGCCGGGAGCGCCCGGCACGGCGCTGTCCTGGCGATGCCCAGGTCCGAAGGCCAGCACCCGGCCCGACTCACCGGCCAGCACGATCATCGACTGGCGCTGGCGCACGAACTCGAGCCGGGCGACCGGCACCGTGTCCGCCCAGGACCAGGGGCGCTCGACCGGCTTGCCTTTGGCCAGGTTGCCCGCCCATGCGCGCCCGATCAGCACCTGGGCCAGCACGGCCTTGGCTTGGATCCAGGCGGCGCCGCCCAGGTACCAGAGCCCGGTCGCCAGGAGCAGCATCGCCACGATGGCCCGGATCCTCGCCGGTCGCCGGCTCATCGCCGCTGACCGCAGGCGATGAAGCCCGAGCAACGGCGGCTGATCAGCAGCAGGAAGCCCACCGCCAGCAATGCCAGGCCGATCAGCAATTGCAGCGAGGCGGGTGTCGCGGTTCGAGCCAACGCGGGCGCCCCGATTTGAGCCGACGCGGGCGCCGCGAACCGGGCCTGCGTGGGGCCGGTATCCGCCCAGCCGGACGGCAGGTTGGCCGGCACTGCGCCATGCTGCATCGGCGTGTCTGCCGGACGCACCGGCGTGAGGTCGACTGCGACCAGGCTGGTATAGGCGCTGACGAGGTGGTGGTCCAGCGCAAGGGCCACCAAGCGATCACGCAGGGCGTCCTGCGGCTCGGCAGTGTGTCGTGCCTGGCGGATCGCGTCCGTCAGGGTTTCGATCCGGCTGCGCGCCCAGAGCACATGCAGGCCGGATCCCTGCGCCGCGGACAGGTCTGCGGCGATGCGCCAGCGCCCGGCACCGTCCTGCCCGAGGCCGGCGACACCGCTGACGGATATCGCGCGTGGCAACTCGGTGAAGCGGGCCGTAAGTATCAGGGGTTCGCCGGCGTAGAGGTCGCGAGGCATGTCGATGGGTTCGGCCAGGGCGCCGCCGTCGAGGGTGACTGCCAGATTGGTCGACATGGGGTGGGCGATCGTCCGGAACAGCCCGGCCATGCGCCGCTCGACCTCGCCGGCGGTGCCGATGAAGGTGAAGGTGCCGCCGCCTATCTCCGCCGCCTTCCGCATGAAGAAACCGTTGGGCGCGGAGCCGATGCCGACGGTGAACAGGCGCCGGGCACCGAGGCGCTCGCGCACCAGCGAAATCAGCTCGTCCTCGTAGTCGACGGCGCCATCGGTGATGAACACCACCTGTCCCAGGGTATCCGTCGCCAGGGGTGCGGACAGGGCCTGCGCGATCGCGCCGCGCATTTCGGTGCCGCCGTCGGCGCGCAGTGACGCCAGGTAGCGGCGCGCGATCCGCAGGCTCTCGCCGGTGACCGGGCGCGGCGCCGGAAACAGACTGGAATGGCCGCTGTTGAACTGGATGATGTTGAACCAGTCGCCCTCCTGGAGCCGTTCGAGGCCGAAAGCCAGGGCGCTTCGTGCCTGTTCGATCGACTCGCCACCCATGGAGCCGGAGGTGTCCACCACGAAGGTCATTTCGCGTGGCAGCCGGTCGCCGGGCTGGACGTCCAGGCTCGGGGGGTTGATCACGAGCATGCCGTAGTAGCTGTCGCCGCGGCGCTCATGTCGCAGCGTTGCCATCGGCAGCCCCGCTGCAGCAGGCGACCACTCGAGCTCGAAGTCCCGATCGGCAACTTCCTGCGCCTCGGCGGTGGCAATGGTCTGCAGCCGGTAGCGCACGCCGCTGTCGCCGCTGCCGGCCGTTCTGGCGATCTGCAGCCGGTGCGAGGCGGAGACCGGCTGCAGGATCGGGACGCCGGGGTCGAGTTCAACGATGATCCTGATCGGGTTCAACGGCGCAGCGCCCTCCGGGACCACCGGCTGGTCCATGCCGCCCGCCCGCCCCGCCTGCATGTCGGCGAGCACGAAGCCGCGGGGAGGACGGCGCGCCTCGTTCGCGCCCGCGGGGCTGCCGTAACGCGGCGCCACGACCCCGGGCAGACGCAGGCGCCACGCACCCTCACGCATGGCCAGGGTCTGCTGGTACTGCAGTTCGATCTCGATGAACGCGCCGGGAGCGATACTGGTCACGTGGGTCGAGAAGGCGTTGGGGCGCTCCTGCTCCACCAGCGAGGCGCGCTGGCCCTGCGCCCGCGCCTGCGCGAACGCCCGGCGGGCGGCCTCTTTCTCCTGGATCCGGCCCTCCACCGTGCGATCGCCCACCGTCATGCGCAGGTGATCGACAGCCGCATCGTCGGGCAAGGGGAACAGGTAAGTCCCCTCCAACCATTCGTTGCCCGGATTGCGAAAACGCTGCGTCACGGTGCCGCGGACGGTGTTGCCGGTGACGATCAGCCGCGCATCGGTCGATTGAAGCGGAGCCACCACCGCTTCCTCGCCCCCCAGCAGGATCAAGCCGCCGGCCCGGTGCGTCCTGATCCTGTCCAGGGCATCCGGCAGGCTGCTGCCATCCGCATCGAAGCCGGATCCCGGCACAGGGCGCGCGTGCGCCACTGTGGAGGTCAGCACGACCAGCAGGCCGAGCGCCACGGCGATTGCCACGGCGCCGCCGCTGATACCCAGGAACAACCGGAGCCAGGGGCCGATTCCGCCCAGCGCCTGCCCGGCAGCCGCTGCGGGAGCCGTTACGGGGGCCGCTTCGGGGGCCGTTTCGACGGCCGGCCTGGTTGCTGCTTCGTACCCGCTGCCGGTACCGATCATGGTTGCCATCGCGCTTCCTTTCGTGGTTCTGTCGATTGTCGGGAGCCTCCGTGGCCGCGAGTTCCGCGGCCACAGGTCCCTGGGAGCCATTACGGACCCGGGATCGGGACGGAGACTGTCCCGTCGGGGGCGAAGCGGTGATCAATTGGGGCAATCCGGTGACAGGCGCGGGTCCGCCGATCGATGCGCTACAGTTGCGCCATGGCGCAACCCGCACAGAACCAGGCGCGACAGATCGTGATCGTCGAGGATGAGCCGGCGATCGCGCAGAACCTGCGTGATGCGTTCGCACGTCACGGCTACCAGGTCAGGACTTTCGCCGACCGGCCGCAAGCGCAGGCAGCGCTGGGCTCGCGCCTGCCGGACCTGGCGATCATCGACGTCGGCCTGGGTCACGAACCGGACGGCGGCTTCGAACTGTGCCGCTGGCTGCGCGCACGGGCGCCGGCGTTGCCGATCCTGATCCTGTCGGCGCGCGATTCGGAAATCGACGTCGTCTCAGGGCTTCGGCTGGGTGCGGACGACTACCTCGCCAAGAACGTCAGCCTGCCGCACCTGCTCGCGCGCGTGACCGCACTGTTCCGCCGTGCGGATGTCGCCGGCCAGGCCGCCGGCGCGGAAGACGTGCTGGAGCGCGGGCCTCTCAAGCTCGATGCACAGCGCTTCGAGGTCCATTGGCGCGGCAATCCGGTCGCCTTGACTGTCACCGAATTCTGGATCCTGCACGCGCTGGCGCGCTATCCCGGTCACGTCAAGAACCGCGAAGCGCTGATGAGCGACGCCAACATGCTGGTCGACGATCACACGGTGACTTCCTACCTGAAGCGGCTGCGGCGCAAGTTCGAGGCCATCGACCCGGACTTCGACGCCATCGAGACGGTCTACGGTCTTGGCTATCGTTTCGTCGAAAGACACTGAGCCCGCCTTGGCGGAACCCGGCGCACGGCGCAGGCCGAGCCCGAGACCGGGGCCCGGGCCGGGACCGAGACTGGGATTGCGTTTCACGCTGCTGATCGCATTGCTGCCGCTGCTCGCCCTGCCATGGATCGGCCTGCGCTTCGTCGAACGCATGGCGGAGCTGGCGCGCGACTCGCAGTGGGAGACCCAGCAGGCTGCAGCGCGCAGCCTGGCGGCTTCACTGCACGAGCGATATGAGATGTTCGGACTCGGCGACCCTGCCACGCGGCTGCCTCGCGGCATCGAGCGGGTGATACCGCAGCGGCTGCCGATGGTGCTGCCCGACGGCGACGCCGTCGAATGGGCAGGCGCGCCCCGGCGTGAACTGCCGGTCCAGTTGGAGAACGGAGCGCCGTTGCAGACCTTGCGCGCCCGTCTGGCGGTCGCTGAAAGCATTGCCCAGTCCGGCCGGATCTTCCTCCTGGTGGAGGCCGATGACGAGCGGCTGGTGCCGCCGGGGGACATCGACACCTCGGGCGACGGACCGGTTGTCCAACCGGGCGACCAGTTGACGGTGCTGATCGGCGCCGAGGAGCAGTTGCTCGAGGCGATCGCCGCGGACCAGCGCGCGCGAGCCACCGGCTCAAGCCGCATCCAGCTGCCGGAGATGCCGCAGCGGATTCCGGTGCCGCTCGTGGCCACCGGCCAGGGCTGGCGCGCGGAGCTGGAGTTGCCGATGGATGCGCGGCTGGTCCGGATTCTGATTGCCGACGTCGACTACTTGGGCAGCCGCCGCGTCGAGGCCCGCGCCGACTCCGGGTTGCTGCTGGTGTCGGCAGGGTTGGAGGACCTCGAGCGGGCGGCGGCGCACCGGCGCGAGCAGCAATGGTCGGAGCTGCTGCGCGCGCTGGATCGGGGTACCGGCCGCGTTTCGATTGTCGGCGCCGGCGGCCAACTGCTGGCCCGCCGCGGGGAGGTGACGCAGCCGCCGCCGCAGCCGTCGGATCCGCTTTCCTACCTGTCGCGGTTTCTGCTGTGGCTGGCTGAACGGATCGGACCCGACGAACTCTCCGAGCCGGACCAATCGATGACGCCGCTGGCAAGCGCCTTGTCCGGCGTCGCCGGCAAGGGGGCGAAGCGGGTCGGCGCGGGCGCCGGAATGCCGGTCTGGACGCTCACCAGCGCCCACCCGATCTGGATCGGCAATCGTATCGCGGGGGCCCTGTTGCTGGAGGACAGCACGGCGGCGCGGCTCTCGCTCGCGCAGCAGGCCCTGGAGCGTCTGACCCTGCTGGTCGGCGCCGCGCTCGCGGCGACGGCCCTTGCCCTGCTTGCGGTCGGGACACTGGCGGTTTCGCGGATCGTCCGTCTGCGCCGGGCCGCCGAGGCCGCGATCGATGCGCGTGGCCGCGTCGCCGGCGCCGTGCCGCGCTTTCGCCTGCGCGACGAGGTGGATGCGATGGCCGAGAGCTACAATCGCGTGCTGGCCAGGCTGCGCGAGCATCAGGATTACCTGGCCAAGCTGCGTTCGCGCCTCATCCACGAATTGCGCACGCCGATCATGGTGGTCCGATCCTCGCTGGACAACCTGGCGGCGGAAACCGATGCCGGCCGAACCTCGGCCTATGCGGTGCGCGCGCAGGCCGGCGCTGCGCGCCTCGAACGGATCGTCGCGAGTATGGGCGAAGCCGGCAGCCTGGAGTCGATGCTCGAGGAGAGCGAACTCGTGGCTTGCGACCTGGTGGCACTGGCGGGTTCGTGCGTGGAGGGTTACCGTACCGCGTACCCTGAGGCGCGCCTGCGCTTCCAGCCCGAGTTGGCATCGGCACGCACCCTGGCTGCGCCCGAGGCGATTGCGCAGGCGCTCGACAAGCTGGTCGGCAACGCGGTTGATTTCGCGGAGCCGGGCAGCGAGATCGTCGTTGCCGTTGCCGCGGCAAAACAGGCCGGCGGCCGGCTTTGGCGCATCGCGGTCACCAACCGCGGGCGGGCCCTGCCCGCCGAAATGGCCGGCAGCCTGTTCGAATCGATGGTGTCGGTGCGGGACGCCGGCATGCCCGGCGCCGACCGGCGCGGGCATCTCGGCCTCGGCCTCTACCTGGTGCGCCTGGTGGCGGAATTTCATGGCGGCACCGCGCAGGCTCGCAACGTCGCGGATGGAGTCGAAGTCGGATTCACGGTTATGGCAATCACCGCCCCCGCGCCCGGGGCATCACGGAGCAGGACTTGAACACCCAGACAACCAACCCGGCACCACTCAATGTCGTCCTCTACGGCGACATCATCCTTCCCAACGAGTATCGGCTGCGCGCAAAGGCGGATTTCCCGATCGGTCTCACCTGCCTGCCGGACGATGCGTCGTCGGCGCAGAAGGAGGCCGCTCTGGCCGCCGCCGACGCGGTCGTCTGCGTCCGCTTCGACCATCCGTCGAAACATGCCCCCCGGCTTCGGCTGGTGCAGTTGCAGGCGGCCGGCTACGACCGGATCGACTTCGATTGCGTGCCCGACCGGGCGGCCGTGTGCAACGCTTTCGGTCACACCAGCGCCATCGCGGAGTACGCCCTGATGACCATGCTGATGTGGACGCACCAGTGGAAACCGGTGGAGCAGAGTTTCCGCTCAGGATCGTGGCACTACAGCGGATCGATGTACGGCCCGCTTCGCAACGAACTCAACAGCCGCACGGTCGGCATCGTCGGCTTCGGGCAGATGGGCAGGGAGATTGCGGCGCGTTGCCGCGCGCTGGGCGTGCGGGTGCTCGCCTGCGCGCGCAATCCGAAGGACGCCGTCCAGGTGGATGCGTTCTATCCACTGGCTCAGCTCGATGACTTCCTGGGGCAGTGCGACTTCGTGGTCGTGTGCATCGCGCACGTGCCCGAGACCGAAGGACTGATCGACGCGGCGCGACTGGCCCGGATGAAGCCGGACGCGGTGCTGGTCAATGTCGCCCGCGGCCCGGTGGTGGCCGAGCACGACCTCTACCAGGCCCTCACCTCGCGCACCATTGCGGGCGCGGTGATCGACGTCTGGTGGCAGTATCCGGACGCCTCCGATCCGCAGCGGCGGGGCTCGCGATTCCCGTTCCACGAACTGGACAACGTCTTCATGACCCCCCACTCCTCCGGCTGGACCGAGCAGATGATGGACCGGCGCTGGGACATGATCATGACGAACCTGCGCGCCATCCGGCGCGGCGAGCCGCTCACCAACGTCGTCAGGGCGCCGCTGTCGTCATAGGAAGGCCCCCGGGCGATTGCCGCCGCAGTTCCAGCACTGATCGAAGGGACCTTCCACCAGCTCGCGGCATTTCGGGCAATGCCAGCGGCGATGCGGCAGGTCCTGCAGGTCGGCCAACACCTGCCGGGCGCGGTCGTACTGGTCATCGTCCATGATCCAGATCTCCGGAAGCGACTGGTCCACCGGGATCTGGCCGGCAATGCCGCCGGCAAACTGACGCTGCACCGAGACGTCGAACCCGGCGCTGCGCAATTGCTCCGCCCACAGGTGGGCAAGGGCGCCATTCGGCGCCTGGATCAGTCGTTTCATGCCCCGATGCTAACCGCAGGTGGCGGTTCGCCAGAACCCGCCTTTGCCGTTTGCGGCAACCCGCCATTCATCGAGTCGGCGGTCCGCCGGCGCGGCCGGAGCAACCGGTCGTCCTGCCGGCGGCCCCAGTAGTCGGACTTCCGGCGCAGCGTGTGATTTTCGCCACTACGCTTCGATCCATTCCAATATTGCTTGTCGCGGAGAACCTGCATGAAACGCAATAGTCAGCGGTGCATCCTGGCCATCAGTGTGGCGGCGGCTGTCGCAACCCTGGCGGCGTGCGGGGGCGGCGGCGATCCGCAGAAGGGCGGGGGATCGTCCGCGACGGCGGCGCCGCAGGTGACCAAGGCCGAGACCTCGGCGGATGCGTCGCGTTTTCTCGCGCAGTCCACCTTCGGTTCAACCACCGCCGAGATCGATCGGGTGATGGCCGTTCAGCTGGAGGCCTGGCTGACGCAGGAGTTTGAGAAGCCCCAGAGCTACACCCATCTGGGCTACTGGCAGGAGCGGGTCGCGGCCAGCGCCAGTCCGACGACCAGCGACACGAACTGGCTGTACCAGAGCTTCTGGCGCAATGCGCTCCTGGCCGATGACGTCTTGCGTCAACGGGTCGCATTCGCGCTTTCGCAGGTCTTCGTCGTCTCGCTCAACGACATGAGCGTGTCGCAGAACGCGCGCGGTGTCGCCAGCTATGCAGACATGCTCGCCCTCAACGCATTCGGCAACTTCCGCACACTGCTCGAGGATGTGACGCTGCATCCGATGATGGGACTCTACCTGTCTCATCTTCGTAATCGCGGCGACAACAACCGGGCTCCGGACGAGAACTTCGCGCGCGAAGTGATGCAGCTGTTCACCATCGGCGTGAACCAGCTCAATCCGGACGGTACCCGGGTGCTGGACGCTGCCGGCAATCCGCTCGAAACCTATACCAACGAGGACGTCACCGGCATTGCCAAGGTCTTCACCGGCTGGAGCTGGGCGGGCCCGGACACCGATGCCGCGCGCTTCAACGGCGGCGGCAGCCCGGCCTATCCGAATCGCAGCATCGAGCCGATGCAGCCCTATGCGCAGTTCCACTCCGAAGCACCGAAGTCCTTCCTGGGCGGCACCTGCGCGGGCGGCACGATGCCGCGTGCCAGCCTCGCCTGCGCCCTCGACCGGCTGTTCCAGCATCCCAACGTCGGTCCGTTCGTCGGCAAGCAGCTGATTCAGCGGCTGGTGACCAGCAATCCCAGCCCGGCCTACGTGGCGCGAGTGGCGGCGGCGTTCGCCGATAACGGCCAGGGCGTGCGTGGGGACATGAAGGCGGTGCTGCGCCAGATCCTGCTGGACCCGGAGGCCCGCAATCCGCCCGCTGCGGGTGACGCGACCTTCGGCAAGGTGCGCGAGCCGCTGTTGCGGATGACAGCGCTGCTGCGGGCCACCAAGGCGACCTCGGCGTCGGGTCAGTTCCAGATCCACAACACCGACGATCCGGGCGTGTCGCTGGGACAGACGGCGATGCGCTCGCCGTCGGTCTTCAACTTCTGGCGCCCTGGCTATACGCCGCCCAACAGTGACCTGGCAGCGGCCGGCCTGGTGGCGCCGGAACTGCAGATTGCGAACGAGTCGTCGGCCGCGGGGTACTTGAACACGATGCAGGCGGCTATTCAAAACGGCTACGGCAATGCGAACGACGTCAAGCTGGACATTTCCGAACTGCAGGCCATCGCCGGGAACGTCGACGCGCTGCTCGACCGGATCGAGCTGCTGCTCACCAGCGGCAAGTACCGTCCCGAGACCCGTACGCGTATCCGCGATGTCGTCAGCTCGGTCGTGGTGCCGGCGGTCGGCGACACGGCCATCGCCAATGCCCGGCGCGACCGGGTGCGACTCGCGCTGTTCCTGACCATCGCCTCCCCCGAATTCCTCAGCCAGAAGTAGCGCCAGCAGTCGCGGGCCCGGAACCAACTTCGAAGGATCATCGATCATGACCCGAATCAACCAATCCCGTCGCTACTTCCTCAGGACCGCATCGGCGCTGTCGAGCCTGGTCCCGGTGGCCGGCAGCGGCCTGGCGCTGAATCTCGCAACGATCGGTGCCGCCGCGGCCCAATCGGGGCCGTCCGACTACAAGGCGCTGGTCTGCGTCTTCCTGTTCGGCGGTTGCGACTACGCCAACACGGTGCTCGCGACCGATCCCGGCTCCTGGAGCGCCTACCTCGCTGCGAGGAGCACGCCCCCCGACCCGCTCGCGCTCGACCTGCCGGGCGCCGGCACCGCGCGCTCGGTGCTCGCGCTGGCACACAACAACGCCGCCGGGCTCAATACCGGCCGCGAATTCGCCGTGCATCCCAACCTCAGCCCCTTCAAGACCTTGTTCGACGCCGGGCGGGGTGCGGTGATCAGCAATGTCGGTCCCCTGGTCGTGCCGCTGACCAAGCTTCAGTACAGCGACAAATCGGTACCCAAGCCACCGGCCCTGTTTTCGCACAACGACCAGCAGTCGACCTGGATGGCTTTCGCGCCGGAAGGCGCCCGGGTTGGGTGGGGTGGCCGCATGGGCGACCTGTTCGCGTCGAGCAATGGAGACCCGGTCTTCACCTGCATCTCCGCGTCCGGCAACTCGGTGTTCCTGTCCGGGAACCAGATCACGCAGTACCAGGTCGGCGGCAATGGACCGATCGGCATCAACGGCATCAGCGGCACGATCTTCGGCAACGGCGGGGCGTCGACGGCGCTTCGTAGCATTGTCACCGAGACCCGTTCGCACCTGCTCGAGA
>JBBRJB010000004.1:0-21643 GCA_038220085.1 Burkholderiales bacterium | reverse complement strand
ACCGATCGCGATCGCTCGCTGATCGCCGCTGCCCTCTTCCTTGTGCGCCGAGGCCAGGAGCTGATGCTGCCCCCGCCCGATACCGAACTGAAACCGGGCGATCGCATCCTGTTCATCGGGCGCGACCATGCCCGGGCGCGGCAGATGCGATTCCTGCGCGAACCCGGCGTTTTCCACTATGTCCGCACGGGCGCGCAGACGCCGCTCGGCTGGTTGTTCCGCAGCCTCGAGAAACGGGGTGGCGCGAAGGTGGGTCACGCGGCGTCCGGAACTGCCACGCGGGTGCCGAACGTCGATGGACACGGCGCCGACACCGGGCGGACCGCGCGTTGACCCTGTCTGGCAGCCGGGGTACATTAATGACTCAACAGTCAGTAATTTGACTACCGGGTTCACGGTCACAGGTCGCCGACGCCAAATGCAGTCTGAAGCCACATCTCAGCCCCCGTCGGCAAAGCCGCCGGCGACGAAGCGCCGCGCGCGCGGGCCGCGCTGGGAGCGGCGCAAGGACAGCCGTCCGAGCGAGTTGCTGGACGCGGCCCTGGATACCTTCGTCGAGCGCGGATTCGCCGCCGCCCGCCTGGAAGACGTCGCTGCCCGTGCCGGCGTCTCCAAGGGCACGCTCTATCTCTACTACGCCAACAAGGAAGAACTCTTCAAGGCGGTTGTGCGGCGCTCGATCGCGCCGTTGATCGCCGAAACGCGCGAACTGATCCAGCGATCGGCGAAGGACAGCGAGTCCCTGCTCGGCGAGTTCCTCGATATCTGGTGGACACGCTACGGCGGCACCCGACTGGCGGGCATCACCAAGCTGGTGGTCGGCGAAGCCGGCAACTTCCCCGACCTCGCACGCTTCTACAATCGTGAAGTGGTCAGCGGCAATCATGAATTGATCACGATGATCCTCCAGCGCGGTGTCGACCGCGGGGAATTCCGCGAGATCGACGTCGATGCCGCCGCGCATCATGTCATGGCACCTCTGGTGCTGAAATCGATCTGGCTGAACTCGATCGAACCCTGCTGCGGCGCCGGCAAACTGGACCCGCAGCTCTTCCTCGCCCATCATCTCGACATGCTGCTGAGGGCGCTGCGCGCAGCGCCTCGGGCATAGGCAACCTTCCGGATGAACGACAGAACCGACATGGATATCGAGCTGGCAAGATTCAACATGATCGAACAGCAGATCCGCCCCTGGGATGTGCTTGATCCGGACATACTGGATGCGCTCGCGCTCGTGAAGCGGGAGGACTTCGTGCCACCTGCCTACCGAGAAATGGCCTTCGCCGATGTCGAGATTCCTTTGAAGTTTGAGGGCAGGTCCACCGGACAGGTGATGTTCACGCCCAAGGTGGAAGCGCGCCTGCTGCAGGGCCTGGCCGTGCGCAAGCATGAGTCGGCACTGGAAATCGGGACCGGATCGGGATTCGGCACTGCCTTGCTCGCGCAACGCACACAGCGGATCCAGTCGTGGGAGATCGACCCGGCCCTGCACGCCTTCGCCGCCGACAACCTCCGGCGCGCCGGCATCGGGTCGCCGAGACTGCACGTGGGGGACGGCTCCCAGCCACCTGGCGAGGAAAAGTTCGATGCGATCATCCTGTCGGGTTCCGTCGCCCAGGTGCCCCACGCCCTGCTCTCACGACTCAACGAGGGCGGCAGGCTGGCCGGCATCGTCGGCGAAGAGCCCACGATGCACGGGCGGATCTACACCCGGGTCGGCGCCGACTGGACGCATGAAGATCTCTTTGAGACCGTAGCCAGACGACTGCAAGGTTTTCCTGCCGGCCGTCATTTCCGGTTCTAGGAGCCTGTCGCCCGTGCGATCGATCACAGCCCCCGAGCTGGCCCGATGGCTCGCGGCAGCGGAGGGACAACCGCCGGTAGTGCTGGACGTGCGTGAGCCGTGGGAGCTCGCAATCGCAAAGCTGCCGGACGCCGTGGCCATGCCCATGGGATCGGTCATGGCCTCCTTCACCCGACTCGATCCCGATCGTCCCACCGTCTGCCTCTGCCACCATGGCGTGCGCAGCCTGCAGGTGGCCCTGTTCCTCGAACACCAGGGTTTCAGTGACCCGATCAACCTGAGCGGTGGGATTCAGGCCTGGGCGGAAGAGGTCGATCCGGCCGTCGCCATGTATTGAGCGCCCGCTGGCCGAATACGTTTTCAACGGAGTTTCCTGATGACAGCCGATCGTGCAGCCGGTCCATCGCGGCCGACCTTTGACTCTTCGCGCCGCCCCGGCTCGAGCTCCCTCGTCGCCCTGTCACTCGCGGCGCTGGTCGGCCTCGGGCTGGCACTGCCGCACCGCGCGGATGCGCTCGACCTGCGGCAGGCCTTCGAAGCCGGGCAACGCTATGACGCGCAGCTGAACAGCGCCCGGCTGCAGCTGGCCACGGTGCGCGAGCGGCTGCCGCAGGTCCAGGCCGCGCTCAAGCCGGCCATCAGCGCGTCGGCCGCGGCCAACGCCGGACGCGTCGACACCGACGTCAGCACACCTCGCAGTTTCGACGGACTTAACGGCGGCATCAGCCTGAGCTACCCGCTTTATCGCCCCGGCCTCGATGCCCTGGTCGATCAGGCCGAAATCGGCGTGCGGCTTGCCCAGGCGCAACTCGGCTCGGCGGAGCAGGACCTGGCCCTGCGGGTGGCGATCGCCTACTTCGACGTGCTGTCGGCGCAGGACGCGGTCGAAGTCGCGGATGCGCAGCGGCGGGCGATCTCGGAGCAGTTCGAGGCGGCCAAGCGCAATTTCGAGGTCGGCACCGCGACCATCACCGACCAGCAGGAAGCGCAGGCGCGGCTGGACCTCAATGCCGCGCAACTGGCCGCCGCGCGCAACGACCTGACGGTCAAGCAGGCGGCGCTGGCGCAATTGACCGGCCTTGAAGCGGCAAAGCTCGATACCCTCAAGCTCGAGGTGCCGCTGCCCGGCGCGCAGCCGAATGACATCGAACTGTGGGTTGCAGGCGCCCGGGAGAACAACTTCCTCGTGCAGCAGCAGGCGCTGGCGGCCGCGATCGCCCGGCTGGACATCGACCGCGCCCGCTATGCCAGGAGCCCGGTGGTGGATCTGGTCTCGCAGGCGGCCCTGCTGAAAGGAAAGACCGCGACCACGGTGAGTTCGCCGGCCGACCGGTTGACGACGTTGAGCGCGGGCATCCAGGTCTCCGTGCCACTCTACAGCGGCGGGGGGCTCGATGCCCGCGAACGGGAAACGGTGGCAGCGCTCGAGAAAGCCGAGTCCGACCTGGTGAATGCGCGCCGGCAGTCGGCGCAGGGCACCCGCCAGGCCTTCCTCGGACTGAAGAGCAGCGCCGAACAGGCCAGGGCGCTTGAGGCCGCTGTCGCATCGAGCCGGCTGGCGCTGGATTCCAACCTGCTCGGATACCAGGTGGGAGTGCGCATCAACGTCGATGTGCTCAACGCCCAGCAGCAGCTGTTCTCGACCGTGCGCGACCTCGCCCGGGCCCGCTATGACGTGTTGCTCAACAACCTGCGTCTGCGGTCGGCTGCGGGCGTGCTCGGCCCCACCGACGTGGCGGCCGTCAGTTCGCTGCTGTCGGCCCCGACCGACCGGACCTTCCCGATCCTGACCGGACCGAACGCCGAGCGCAGAGGCGGAGCGACACCCGGTGCAAGGCCCGGGGCCACCGGCACCTCTCCGGTGCTGCCCCGCAACTTCGGCGGTCGGACCACCAAACCCATCCCGCCGGGCGCGCCGCGCCCACTTCCCCGCAACTAGTTTTAATCCGGGCACCGTTGCAGCAATGCCTGCAGCGCGGCCAGCGTGCGCTCGGTCGCCCCCCGGTGAGCCTGGGCAAACCGGAGGGCCGCCTGTGACATCGCCTCCCGCCGCGCCGGGTCGGCGGCAATCGAGCTCGCAGCGGCAACGGCCGCGTCACTGTCGGTCACCTGTATCGAAGCGCCTGCCGCAAGCGACTCCGCCGCCGCCTGCTCGAAATTGAAGGTGGACGGACCCAGGACCACGGGACATCCCAGTGCATTGGCCTCGATCAGGTTCTGCGATCCGAACGCCAGCAGCGAGCCGCCCATGATCGCCACGTCGGCGCAGGCGTACCAGGCCTGCATCTCGCCCATCGAATCGCCCAGCAGCAGGTCGCAGCCGGCGAGTCCGGCGTCGGGCCGGTCGAGTGCTTCACGGCGCAGCAGCCGTCCCGCCGGCAACGTCGTCTTCATGAGCTCGGCCACGGCCTCGAAGCGGTTGGGATGCCGGGGCACGATGACCAGGAGCGGGCCGGCGGCCAGGAATTTCTGCCAGCTTGCGAGCAGCAGCGCCTCCTCGCCGTCGCGGGAACTGGCCAGCAGGACGATCGGCCGATCGCCCAGGCTTTTGCGCCAGCGTAGCCCCGTCGCCCGCGCCTGCGCGGAAACCGCCTGGTCGAACTTGAGATTGCCGGTCACCGCGTCGGCGGGGCGAGCCAGTTGAGCCATGCGGGCCGAATCCGCTTCGGACTGGGCCACGATGACGGCGAAGGCTTCGATGGCCGGCCGGATCAGCCGCTGGTACCGCAGTCCCCGCGCCAGCGAGCGGTCCGAGAGCCGGGCGTTCACCACCGCGATCGGTATGTCGAGCAGGCCGGCGGCATGCATCAGGTTGGGCCACACCTCCGCTTCCATGATGAGCCCGCACCGTGGCCGGTAGGTGCGCAGAAAGCGAAGGACGAAGGACGGCAGGTCATAGGGGAGATAACACTGGCGCAGGCGAGGCCCCAGATCGCCCAGCAGGGCTTTACCGGTCTCGCGCCCGGTCGGTGTCGTGTGCGTCAGCAGGATCGGCGCATCCGGAAAACAGCCGGCCAGCCGACGGATCAGCGCCGCCGCTGCTGCGGTTTCCCCGACGGACACGGCATGGATCCAGATCGGGCGCTGGCCCCCTGGCACCGGACGGCCGATACCGAATCGCTCCAGCCAATGGCGCCGGTAGGCCGGCTGGCGTCGGCTGCGGTAGAGCAGATAGCCGAGCGCCAGCGGCAGGGCCAGCAACCAGCCGAGGGAGTAGAGCCTGCGCAACCAGCCGCCCTCCCCTGGAGCGTCGCTCAGAACGGCAGTTTCGCGTCTGGCGCCACGTCCAGGATCGCCTGCTTGAGGCTTTGCTGGATACGGGCGAGAGCCTTGTCGGTATCAGCCTCGAAGCGCATCACCACCACCGGGGTCGTGTTGGAAGCACGTGCCAGGCCGAAGCCGTCGGGGTACTCCACCCGGACGCCATCGATCGTGATGACCTCGGTAGCACCCTCGAACGTCGCGTTCTTCTGCAGCGCATCGATCAGCTTGAAGTTCTCGCCTTCGGCCATCTTCAACTGGAGTTCCGGCGTGGTCGGCGAATCGGGCAAGGCCTCCAGGACCGCGCTCGCGTCGGGATGCCGCGAGAGAATTTCCAGCAGCCGCGCGGCGGTGTAGACACCGTCGTCGAATCCGTACCAGCGGTCATTGAAGAAGACATGGCCGCTCATCTCGCCTGCCAGCTTGGCGCCGGTTTCCTTCAACTTGGCCTTGATCAGTGAATGCCCGGTGCGCCACATCAGCGGCTCGCCACCGTGTTTTCGGATCCACGGTGCCAGGTTGCGCGTGCACTTGACGTCATAGATGATCTGGGCGCCCGGATTGGCCGCCAGCACGTCCTTCGCATAGAGCATCAGCTGCCGGTCCGGAAAGATGATCCGACCCGATCGGGTCACCACGCCCAGGCGATCGCCGTCGCCGTCGAAGGCAAGGCCAAGTTCCGCACCGGTGGCGGCGACGGTTGCGATGAGGTCCTGCAGGTTCTCCGGATGAGCGGGATCCGGATGATGGTTCGGAAAATTACCATCCACCTCGCAGAACAGTTCCGTCACCTCGCCGCATCCGATCGCACGCAACAGGCCCGGTGCAACAGCGCCGGCCACGCCGTTGCCGGCATCCACGACGACCGTCATCGGGCGCGCCAGCTTGATGTCGCCGGTGACCTTGGCCAGGTAGTCCGGCAGCACGTCGCGGGTGGTCAGCGTCCCTGGCCGGTCCGCGCGCAGCGCCCCCCAGGTGGCGGCATTGCGGATGGTGGCGACGATGCCGGTGATTTCCTCGCCGTAGAGGGTCCTCCCGGCCAGCATCATCTTCAGCCCGTTGTACTCCGGCGGGTTGTGGCTGCCAGTCACGGCCACCCCGGTGCCGCTGCCGGTCAGTACGGTTGCGAAGTACACCAGCGGGGTCGGCACCATGCCGATGTCCACCACATCCACACCGGCGGCACAGATGCCCGCCGCCAACGCCGATGCCAGCCGTGGACCGGACAGGCGCCCGTCGCGACCGACCACGATACTGGACACGCCGGCTTCACGGGCACGGGCGCCGAGCACCAGGCCGATGGCGGCCACCGCCTGCTCGGTCAGCGTGTCGTCGACGATGCCGCGGATGTCGTAGGCCTTGAAGATGCCGGGCGACACCGCGGGTGCCGCGCCGCCGGGCGCCAGCAGCGAGGCGACGGTCGGGTCAGTTGCTGAGGTCATGAGAAGGTCCGTGGGGCATGTTGATCACCATGAAAGGGCGCCGGTCGGCAGACAATACAATCCATCCATGAATGGTAACGGCATTGACGACGGCGCGAGCCGATCGCTCGTCGTGGTCACCGGCGCCGGTGGCTTCATCGGCCGGCCGATGGTCAGCGCTCTGTTGCAGGCCGGCTACCGGGTCAGGGCGGTAAGCCGCAGCGTCCCGGCAGCCGCCGATGCGCCGGCCGCGGGCGGCGCGCTCCACTTCGCGCGCCATCCGGGTGTCGCACCCGATGCGGATTGGCATGCGGTGCTGGCCGGTGCCGGCGCGGTCGTGCATCTCGCGGGCATGGCGCACCTGCCACTGGACACGAGGCAGATGCGTCGCCGCCTTCGTGAAGTCAATGTGCTGGCCACGCATCGGCTCGCGCAGGCCGCGGCCGCCGCAAGCGTGCGCCACTTCGTGTTCATGAGTTCCATCAAGGCGGTCGGCGACCACTCGCACGGGACTGCCCTGACCGAGCACGACAAGCCGGCGCCGGAGGATTGCTACGGTATCGCCAAGCTGGCGGCGGAGCGACGACTGCAGCGCCTGGTACCGGCAATGCGGGTGGTGATACTGCGTCCGCCGCTGGTCTACGGCCCGGGTGTCGGCGCCAACTTCCGGGCGCTCATGGGCCTGGTCGGCCGCGACCTGCCCTTACCTTTCGGGTCCGTCCACAACCGCCGGAGCCTGCTCTACGTCGGCAATCTCGCCGCTGCCGTGCTGCGTTGCCTGGAACGCGCCGACGTCGGCTCGGGCACGTTCCATCTCAGCGACGACGAAGCGGTCTCGACGCCGGATCTGATGAAGGAAATCGCCCGTGCGCAGGGCCGGTCCGCCCGGCTGGTTGGCGTGCCTGCGGGCTGGCTGTCATTGGCCGCCCGGATCGTCGGCCGCCGTGCGCAGGCCGATCGCCTGCTGGGATCGCTCGAAGTCGACAACCGGCGATTCTGCCGCGAGTTCGACTGGCGACCGCCGTTCACACTGGCACAGGGGCTTCAGGCAACGGTTGCCGGCTGAGTTCAGGCGTCGCGCAGGACAGCAGCCAGCAGCAGGTCCCAGGCCGGCATGCGCAGGCCCCAGGATTCGATGCGCGACAAGTCCAGGCAGGAATTGGCGGGGCGGCGCGCCGGCGTCGGATAGGCCGACGCCGCGATCGCTTCGAGGGTCGGCATCCGGGGCACCTGCCAGTGGCTTCGAGGCATCGCCTGGACGCCATCGGCCTGCGCCCCCGCCTGCGTGGCGCGGTGGAGGAGGGACAGCCCGAGGCTCGCATAGTCGAACCAGCTGGTCCTGCCAGACGGCGCCAGGTTGAGGACGCCCGACCAGTCCCTGCGCTGCGCATCGACCTGTCGCCGGGCGATCAGCTGCGCCGTGGTGTCGGCAATCAACGACGCCGGGGTCGGCGCGCCGTACTGATCCGCGACGATTCGCAGGTGATCCCGGGTAGAGGCCAGCCGCACCATGGTCCTGAGGAAGTTGTTTCCGGTCAGGGAGTAGACCCAGCTGGTGCGCAGGATCAGGTGGGCACAACCTGACGCCTGGATGGCCTGTTCGCCTTCCAGCTTCGTCAGGCCATAGGCGTTCACGGGCGCCACCGGATCATCCTCGCGATAGCGCCCCTCGCGGCTGCCATCGAACACGTAGTCGGTGGAATAGTGCACCAGCAGCGCCGAGGCCTCGGCGCAGTATTGCGCCAGGGCGGCGGGCGCCTGCGCATTGATCAGGCGCGCCCGGGCAATCTCGCTCTCGGCCTTGTCGACCGCCGTGTAGGCGGCAGGATTGACCACGATCGCGGGGGCGATCTCCCGCAACCGCGGGCCGAGGGCGGCGGGATTGCCGAGATCGAAGCTGCGGCTGTCCAGCGCGATCACCTCGCCCAGGGGCTGCAGGCTGCGAACCAGTTCCCGGCCCACCTGCCCGGTCACGCCGGTCACCAGGATCCTCATGCGCGGGCAGGCATGGCCGGCGTGGCCGCATAGACGTCAGCATCCGCCAGGGGGGTGCCCTTCACGTCCTTGTCCGAAACCACCAGGTTTTCCTGACCGCCGACCTGTCCGATCGGCCACTCGATCGCCAGCGCCGGATCGTTCCACAACAGGGTCCGCTCATGAGCGGGTGCCCAGAAGTCGGTCGCCTTGTAGAACACCGTGCTGCCGTCCACGAGCGACAGGAATCCATGCGCGAACCCCGCCGGGATCCAGGCCACCAGGTTGTTATCGGCCGACAGTACGAAGGACGCCGACTTGCCGAAGGTCGGCGAGTCCCGGCGCAGGTCCACCGCCACGTCGTGGATCGCGCCCTGCAGCACACGGATCAACTTGCCCTGGGCGTGCTCGATCTGGTAGTGCAGGCCGCGCAGCACGCCGCGCGCCGATGACGACTGGTTATCCTGGACAAACGCGACCGAAGTGCCGCTCAATTCGTCGAACACCCGCTGGTTGAAGCTCTCGAAGAAAAAGCCGCGGCTGTCGCCGAACTTCCTCGGCTCCATCAGGAACACACCGGGTAACGGTGTATCGATACGTTTCATTGCAATCCCTTCGAGCCGGTACTTCCGGAAGCCGTCATTTAAAACACCCGTTAATACACCGTTAATACACCCGTTAAAACACCCGTTCACTGAGCACCGACAGCAGGTACTTCCCGTAGCCGCTCTTCTGCAGCGGCGTGGCCAGCGCGGTCAATTGCACCGCGTCGATGTAGCCCATGCGGTAGGCGACCTCTTCCGGACAGGCAATCTTCAGGCCCTGGCGTTTCTCGATCGTCTGGACGAACAGCGATGCCTCGATCAGGGACTCCTGGGTGCCGGTGTCGAGCCAGGCATAGCCTCGGCCCATGGTCTTGACATGCAGGTCGCCGAGTTCGAGGTATTTGCGGTTGACATCCGTGATCTCCAGTTCGCCGCGGGGCGATGGCTTCAACCCCTTGGCAATCCCGACGACGCGCCGATCATAGAAGTACATGCCGGTCACGGCATAGTGGGACTTCGGCCGGGCGGGCTTTTCTTCGAGGCTGATCGCATGGCCCGTCTCGTCGAATTCGACGACGCCGTAGCGCTCGGGGTCGTGCACGCGATAGGCGAACACGGTAGCACCGGATGGCCGCCGCGCCGCCTCCATCAGATCGTCGCCGAGGGCATGACCGTAGAAGATGTTGTCCCCGAGCACCAGCGCGCAGGAATCGTCGCCGATGAAGTCCTCGCCGATCAGGAAGGCTTGCGCCAGCCCATCCGGCGAGGGCTGTACCGCGTAGGACAGGCTGATGCCCCAGGCCTTGCCGTCGCCGAGCAACTGCTCGAATCGCGGCGTATCCTGCGGGGTGGAAATGATCAGGATCTCCCGGATACCCGCGAGCAGCAGGCAGCTCAGGGGGTAGTAGATCATCGGCTTGTCGTAGATCGGCAGGAGCTGCTTGGAGACCGCCTGCGTGACCGGGTACAGCCGCGTGCCGGAGCCCCCGGCGAGGATGATCCCCTTCATCCGACGCTCCCTGCCGCGCGATCGGCATAGTTGCGTTCCATCCACTCGCGATAGGCACCGGACTGTACTGCCGCCACCCAGTCCTGATGCGCGAGGTACCAGCTGACTGTCTTCCCGATCCCCGAATCGAAGGTCTCCGCGGGCTTCCAGTCGAGTTCCGCGGCAATCCGGGTCGCGTCGATCGCGTAGCGCCGGTCATGTCCCGGCCGGTCCTTGACATAGGTGATGAGACGCTCGCGCGGCCCGGCCGGATCCGGACGCAGTTCGTCGATCAGGGCGCATACCCGGCGCACGATCCCGATGTTCGGCTTTTCGCTGTTGCCGCCGACGTTGTAGGTTTCCCCCGGCCTGCCCGCCTCCAGCACCCGCCGCACTGCCGAACAATGGTCCGACACGTAGAGCCAGTCCCGCACGTTCAATCCGTCCCCATAGACGGGCAAGGGCTTGCCGGCGAGGGCATTGGCGATGATCAGCGGAATCAGCTTCTCCGGGAACTGGAACGGCCCGTAATTGTTGGAACAGTTGGTGGTGACCACCGGCAGGCCGTAGGTATGGAAATACGACCGCACCAGATGGTCGGAACCGGCCTTGCTGGCCGAATACGGGCTGTTAGGCTGGTAGGGATGGGATTCGGTGAAGGCGGCGTCATCGGGGCCGAGCGAGCCATAGACTTCGTCGGTGGAGACGTGCACGAAACGGAACGCCGCCCGGGCTGGCGCATCCAGCCCCTGCCAATATGACCGGGCGGCCTCGAGCAGCGTGAACGTGCCGACGATGTTGGTGCGCACGAACTCCTCGGGTCCGAGGATCGACCGGTCGACATGGCTTTCCGCCGCGAAGTGCACGATGGCCCGCGGCTTGTGTGACGTCAGCAGCGCATCGATCGCCGCGCGGTCGCAGATGTCGGTCCGGGAAAAATGATGGGCAGGATTGGACTGCAGCGTTGCCAGGCTCTGCAGGTTTCCGGCGTAGGTCAGCTTGTCGACATTGACAACGCCTTCGGTCGACTGATGCAACCAATCGAGCACGAAGTTCGAGCCTATGAAGCCCGCTCCGCCAGTTACTAGAATCATGGTGTGTCTGATTTCCGTTCAAAGCCGGCCACGCGCAACCGATGGGGAAACGCCTGGCGCATAATCCGAAAAGTATAAATTCGGGTCCTGGGCGCTCTCAGTGCGGATTGTCTCAGATCGCACCCGAGGCGACGGCGACGCGAATTTGCCGGGCCGCCGAGGCTCCCAGCTTCCGACTGCGCCCTTGCCAGCCATCCTGTCAGCCACTGACCTGTCCTCGACCAGCCAGATAGCCAGCCAATTGGCCGCCTGCACCGCGGCAGCGCTATTGTCGCTTTTCGCCACCAGCCTGCTTGCACGCCATGGCGCGCGCCTGGGGCTGCAGGACCTCCCCAACGCCCGCTCCTCCCACCAGCGTCCCACCCCCCGCGGCGGCGGGATCGCGATCCTGGCCGCGTTCCTGGTGGCACTTCCCTGGGCCCTGCCCGGGGGAGCCGCCCCTGCCGCCCCGCTTGCAGCATCACTCGCCGCCGCCGTCCTGCTGGCCCTGGTAGGCCTGGCCGACGACCGCTTCGGGCTGGGGCTGGCGGTCCGGCTGGCAGCCCAGAGTCTGGCAATGCTGGCTCTGCTGCTGGCCGTGGCCCACGTAGCCATACCCGGCACGCCGGCGGACAGCGCCCTGCCCGTGGCGGTGACCGGCATCCCCTCCCTGGCCCGGTGGCTGCCGTCGGCATGGCCTGCCTGGGCGGTGACGGGCATGGACATCGCATTCCTGCCCCTGCTCCTGCTCGGCGGCGTGTGGTGGGTCAACCTGTTCAATTTCATGGACGGCATCGACGGGCTGGCCGCCTCCCAGGCACTGTTCATGCTCCTTGCAGCCCTTCTGATCAAGCTCCTGGGATCCGGCGAGGCCACCGATGCAGCGCAGGTCCTTGCCGGCCCCGCCGCTGCCGCGAGCCTCGTGCTGGCGGCAGCAGTGGCCGGATTCCTTGTGCTGAACTGGGCTCCTGCCCGGATATTCCTCGGCGACGCTGGCAGTCTGTTTCTCGGGTTTTCAATTGTCGCGATTGCCGCACATGACTTTACTGGCGGCGACATGAGTCTCTGGACATGGCTGATTCTGGGCAACCTGTTCCTGGTGGACGCCACCGTGACGCTGCTTCGACGCTGGATCGGCGGAGATCCCGTCACGGCGGCGCACCGCAGCCACCTGTACCAGCGACTCGGCCGGCGCTGGGGAGGGCACGCGAAGGTCTCACTTGTATACTGCCTGCTCAACGTCTCCTGGAACTTCCCCCTGGCCCTATCAGCCCATCAGGCGCCGCATTGGGCGCCCGTGATCCTGCTGCTGGCACTACTGCCACCGGCGGCGGTCGCATGGCGTATGGGCGCAGGCCTGCGGGACGGGTAAGCCGCCAGCCATGAGACTGCTCAACGTCAATCCGCGGACCTTCGTCGCGATGGGGCATGACCTCGTCGTGTCCGCGCTGGTATGGACCTTCACATTCTCCCTGCGCTGGAACTTCGAACTCGAGCGGTCCACGCAGATCATACTGCTGCAGACCCTGCCGGCAGTACTGGCCGTCCAGATCGGCTGCTTCGTCTATTTCGGCCTTTATCGCGGAATCTGGCGCTACGCCTCGGTCCATGATCTGAAGCTGATCGCCGGCGCGGTCGGCCTGTCGGCGCTGATCATCCCGATCCTGTTGCTGTTGTGGCGCAACGGCCTGGGCGTGCCGCGCTCGCTCTACTTCCTCAATCCCCTCCTGCTGATCCTTTTCATGAGTTTCGGCCGCCTGGCGTACCGGTGGTGGAAGGAAAAGTCCGCCTGGCCCCAAGGGCCGCAAGCGCAGCCGGTGATCCTGCTGGGGTCGGGCATCGCCGCTTTGACGCTGATCGACGAGCTCAACCGAAGCGCTTCCTGGTATGTCGTCGGGCTGCTCGACGAAAACCGCAGCAAGGTCGGCCGCCAGCTCGGCGGGGTTCCCATTCTCGGTCACTGGGATCAGCTCGAACAGATCGCGCGCGACAGCAACTGCAGCAACGCCGTGCTCGCGACCGGGACCGCGGACCAGGCTGCCCGCAAACGGGTGTTCGAGTTGTGCGAAAAGGCTCATGTGAACCTGCTGGTGATTCCGGACCTGCATGAACTCATGAGCGGGCGGGTCAAGGTCTCCCAGATCCGCCATGTCCAGGTCGACGACCTGCTGGGCAGGGACCCGGTGCAACTCGATACCAGCGGCCTGCGCCACATGCTCGCGGGCAAGTCGGTGATGGTGACCGGGGGCGGCGGTTCGATCGGCGCGGAACTGTGCCGGCAGATCGCGCGCTTCGAGCCCGAGCGGATCATCGTGGTCGAGATGAACGAGTTCGCGCTCTACCAGATCACGGAGAGCCTGCAGTCCGGTTTTCCTGCCGTCAGCGTCGTGCCGATCGTCGGCGATATCAAGGACGAGCGCCGCCTGATCGAAGTCTTCGTTCGCTACGAGCCGACCGTCGTCTTTCATGCGGCGGCATACAAGCACGTCCCGCTTCTGGAACAGGACAACGCCTGGGAAGCGGTCCGCAACAATGCCCTCGGCACCCGGGTGGTGGCAGATGTCGCGGCTCGCTTCGAGGTCGAGAAGTTCGTCTACATCTCGACCGACAAGGCCGTCAACCCGACCAACGTCATGGGTGCCACCAAGCGCCTGGCGGAGATGATCCTGCAGTTTCGCCATCGCCTCAACGGACTGCCGGTGGTGATCGTGCGCTTCGGCAATGTCCTCGGCTCCAGCGGCAGCGTCATCCCCAAGTTCCGGAAGCAGATCGACCGGGGCGGTCCGATCACCGTGACCCATCCGGAGATCACCCGCTACTTCATGTCGATTCCCGAGGCGACGCAACTGGTGCTGCAGGCAGCGCTGATGGGCCGGGGCGGCGAGACCTTCGTTCTCGACATGGGCCAACCGATCCGCATCGTCGAACTCGCGCGCACGATGATCCGTCTTTCGGGTTTCACCGAAGAGGAAATTCAGATCGAGTTCACCGGCTTGCGCGCAGGCGAGAAGCTCTATGAGGAATTGCTCGCGGACAACGAAAAGACGCTGGCCACACCGCACTCGAAGCTGCGGGTGTCGCGGCCGATCGAGCCGCCCGGGACCGCCTGGGAACTGCAGGCCCGTACCTGGATGGAGTCGCTCGGCCCGTATCGGGACGAGGAAGTCCGACGAACGCTGGCGGAATGGGTCCCGGAGTATCAGCCTTCGCTCAAGCTCGATTTCGACAGTATCAAACGCAGCATGTCCATGCCGGCGGCCGTGCCCGACCTCCTCCAGGCCCAGCCGGAATCGGTGCCGGCGGAGCGCGTCGCACGTGCTGGTGATCGGCCCACACCGGTCCCTGGCGTGGCCGGCCTGGCCGACCGCGATCGGTCCAAGGCCATGGGGGGCGGCAGGGCAACACCGGACGCGAACGCCGGCAACCAGCCGGCCTAGGGCTAGGCCTCGTGACGATCGCGATCGGCGACCTGCAGGGTTGCGTCCGTCCTTTGCGGCAATTGCTGCGACAGGTCCAGGCACCGGCCGGGGAGCCGGTCTGGTTCTGCGGAGACCTTGTCAACCGCGGGCCGGAGTCCCTCGAAGCGGTGCGCGATGTCATGGCGATGGGTGACCGGGCGGTAACCGTGCTCGGCAACCATGACCTCCATCTGCTTGCCGTCGCCGCGGGTGTCCGCAAGGTGCGGGCCAGCGATACCTTGAAGCCCCTGCTCGTTGCCCCGGACCACCGCGAAATCATCGATTGGCTGCGTTTCCGCCCCCTGGCACACCTGCAGGGTGACTACCTGCTGGTGCATGGCGGCCTGGCGCCGCAGTGGGACGCGTTGCAGGCCATCGCGCTGGCCCATGAGGTCGAGGTCGTGCTGCGAGGCCCGCACTGGGGCGACTTCATGGCGGTGATGTACGGCAACGAACCCGACTGCTGGGATGATTCGCTGCGCGGCGACGAACGGCTCCGGGCAATCGTCAACATGCTCACCCGGATACGCTACCTCGACTGTGAAGGACGCCTCGACCTTTCCAGCAGCGAGTCACCCGGCAAGGCGCCAGCCGGCCATTTCCCCTGGTTCGACCTGCCGAACCGCCGCAGCGTGAACCGCACCGTGGTCTTCGGCCACTGGTCGACCCTCGGCCTCGTCAACCGCCCCGATCTCGTGGGCCTGGATACCGGCTGTGTCTGGGGCGGATGCCTTAGCGCGATGCGGCTGGAAACCCGGCAGCTGTTTCAGGTGCAGTGCCCTCGATCGGCAAGCCCAGGCGGGCGCTGATCAGGGCACGCAGTTCCCGGGCGAGGTCATGGCGATTGCGTCCAGCCGTGGCGACCGGTTCCAGCACGAGGACTTCGGCAACCAGGCCGGTGGCTCCCAGCACCAGCCACAGGGACTGCACGAAGCTCGTATCGCCGACATAGGCCACGGCCTGGGACGGATTTCCGTGTTCATCCAGGTAGCGCAGCGCCAGCGGGACGATCTCGGTATCTTCCTCGATCGCCGCCTCGAGCAGGTTGCCGTAGAACGGCAGCAGCATCCGGCCATCCGAGGTCGTGGCCTCCGGAAAGACAGCGACCGGAAAGCCGGCGCGGATGCGTTCGCGCAGATGGCCGATTACCCGGTGCACCGCGTGGCGCCGGGCGCGCTCGATGAACACCGTCCCGGCCCGCGCAATCAGCAGGCCGGCAACCGGCCAGCGCCGCAATTCCGCCTTGGCGACGAAGGCAGAAGTGGCTACCGCATTGATGGCGAAGATATCGAGCCACGATATGTGGTTGGCGACCAGCATGCGGCCCGGCGCCAGCGCCGCCAGCGCCGACGGGGCTCCGGCCGCGCGGTCCTGCACCCGCAACCGCAACCCGCAGGCGGCCAGCAATGCTGCCGACCACCGGCGGATCACGCGCCGGCGCCGCGTGTCATCCAGCAGCGGGAAGATCAGCAATTCGATCGTGACGCCGGCGACGACCAGCAGCAGCAGCAGCGACAGACGGAACAGCCGGCGCAGGAACGCGGACATCAGGCTCGGGCGGCACCCTGCTCCACTGCCGCCGACGCATCGCCCTGATCCCGCTCGAAGGCGACCCGGCCACCCACCACCGTCAGCATCGCCCGACCTTGGAGTTCCCGGCCCTGGTAAGGCGTGTCCTTGCCCTGGCTCAGCAGGCTGTGGTCATCCACCACCCACGGCGCGGCGGGGTCGAAGAGGCAGAGGTCGGCAACCGAGCCGGGTTGCAGGCCGCAGGGCTGATCGCCCCCCGCACTTCCCTGTTCTGCACCGATGCCGGCGATGCGCGCCGGCGCCCGCGTGACCAGGTCCAGCATCCGCCCCATGCCTATCCCTTCTTCCTGCGCCCACTTGAGCGCCAGCGGCAGCAGGAGCTCCAGGCCGGTCGTCCCGGGCTCGGCCTCGCCGAACGGCAGCACCTTCGCGTCTTCGGCCACCGGCGTGTGATCCGAACAGATGGCGTCGATGGTCCCGTCTCGCAGCCCGTTTCGGATCGCCTCGCGGTCGCGCTGCGAGCGAAACGGGGGATCGACCCGGCAGCGGGAGTCGAAGTAGCCGATGTCGACGTCGATCAGGTGCAGGTGATGTACCGCCACGTCGCCCGATACCGGCAGCCCCACGGACTTGGCCCGTCGCAGCAGTTCGATGCCGGCGCCCGAAGACAGCCGGCACAGGTGCACCCGGCACCCGGTGGACTGCACCAGTTCAAAGATGGTATGCAGTGCCACCGTTTCCGCCAGTACCGGAATGCCGGCCAGCCCGAGCCGGGTCGCCACGGCACCGCTGTGCGCGACGCCGCCTCGGCCGATGAAAGGATCCTGGGGCTGCAGCCAGACCGAAAAGCCGTAGGTCGCGGCGTATTGCATCGCGCGCAGCAGCACCTGGGTGTCGACGATGGGCACAGCCGCCTGGGAGAACCCGACGCAGCCGGCTTCGGACAGCTCCGCCATTTCAGTGAGATCCTCGCCGGCAAGGCGGACCGTCAACGCCCCGAGCGGGTAGAGCTGGGTCAAGGCGAGACTGCGCGCACGATGCTTCAGCATCTCTATGAGGCCCGGCTCGTCGAGGATCGGGTCTGTATCAGGCGGACATACGAGCGAGGTGACCCCGCCCGCAACCGCCGCATGCATTTCCGACTCCAGCGTCGCCTTGTATTCGAAACCCGGCTCCCGCAGGCGGGCCGCCAGGTCTACCAGGCCCGGTGCCAGGATCATTCCCGAGCCGTCGATTCGCCGCTGCGGCTGGAACCCTGCCGGGGCGGGACCCTGCGCCAGGACCCGACCGTCGGCCACGTGCAGGTCGCCGACGCGGTCGAGCCCGGAGTAGGGATCGATCAGGCGCGCGCCGGTAATCGACAGCCGGGTGATGGCCGGTCCGGCGCCCGAGGTGGCGGTGGCCGTTCTCATGCCGCAGCCAGCATGCTCATGACCGCCATCCTCACCGCAATGCCGAAGGTGACCTGCTTGAGGATTACCGACTGGGGGCCATCCGCAACCGCGGAATCGATCTCGATGCCGCGGTTCATCGGTCCCGGATGCATGACGATCGCATCCGGCCGGGCCGCCGAGAGCTTCTCCGCGGTCAGGCCATAGGTCTTGAAGTATTCCTGGGGCGACGGCAGCAGTGCCCCGCGCATCCGTTCGTTCTGCAGCCTCAGCATGATCACGACGTCGACATCCTTGAGCCCTTTCTTCATGTCGGTGTAAACCGACACTCCCATCTGCTCCAGTCCGCCCGGAAGCAGCGTCAACGGCCCGACGACGCGCACTTCAGGCACGCCGAGCGTGGTCAGCGCGTGGATGTCCGAACGGGCCACCCGTGAATGCAGCACGTCGCCCACGATGGCCACGCGCAACCGGGTGAAGTCGCCCTTGTAGTGCCGGATCGTGTACATGTCCAGCAATCCCTGGGTGGGATGGGCATGGCGGCCGTCACCCGCGTTGATCACGTGCAGGCCGTCCTGCACGTGGTTCGCGATCAGGTGCGATGCCCCGCTTTGGCCGTGCCGCACCACGAAGATGTCGGCCGCCATCGCGGCGAGATTGTCGATCGTGTCCAGGAGGGACTCGCCCTTGGAGGCGGACGACGTGGTGATGTTCAGGTTCACGATGTCGGCCGAGAGTCGGGCCGCGGCAATTTCGAACGTCGTGCGGGTACGCGTGGAGTTCTCGAAGAACAGGTTGAAGACGGAGCGCCCTCGCAGCAGGGGGACCTTCTTGACGTCGCGATCCGAGACATTAAGGAACGACGCGGCGTTATCCAGAATCCGGTGGATCATCTCCCTGGAAAGACCCTCGAGTGTCAGCAGATGCCTGAGCTTGCCGTCTTCTCCGACCTGGAGGTGCTGCATGTCAGTGACTGTCGATGCGCAGCGCAAAGCGGCCGCTGGTTTCCTGGCTCAACACGAAACTCTCCTGGCTGCGCAAGGGGATCCCGGCGCCGACATGGTCCGCCTGCATGGGAAGCTCCCGTCCGCCGCGATCGAGCAATACCGCCAGTTCCACCCGGGCGGGGCGCCCGTAGTCGAATATCTCGTTGAGCGCTGCCCGGATAGTGCGGCCGGTGTAGAGGATGTCGTCGACCAGGATGATGTGCTGGTCGTCGACCGGGAAATTGATCGCAGTGGCCTTGATCGTCGTCGGCAAGCCGCGCTCGCCATAGTCGTCGCGGTGAAAGGCGCTGGAGAGAAAGCCGAGCGGCGAGGTCAGCTTCAGGTCACGATGGAGCCGTTCCGCGATCCAGGCGCCCCCGCTGTGCACCCCGATCATCGCCGGCTCCTTGGTCAGGTCCGGCAGCGCCAGGCGCGTGCGCAGCGACGCCAGCAACTTGTCATACAGCGCCTCGGCGTCGACGGTGGCGTCCGTCATCGCTGCAGCCCGCCCAGGTACTGCTCGAGTATCACCGCCGCTGCGGCGGCGTCGTCGCCCTCCGCGGCCCCCGAAGACGAAGCGCCCGGGGCGGTCTGCGATGGCCGACCGTCCGACATGGCTTCGTGACGACGGGTGCGCGCCTCCACCGTACTGTAGCGTTCATCGACGAGTTCAACGGGCAACCCGAAACGTCCATTCAATTGGCGGGCGAAGCGTTCGGCGGCCAAGGTGACCTGGTGCGGTGTCCCATCCGGATGCAGCGGCCTTCCGACCACCAGGGAATCGGGATGCCACTGCGCGAGCAGTGCGCCGATGCGGGCGAATCGACGTGTGTTCATTTCCTCGCACACGGTCTGCAGCGGGCGCGCGGTCCGGGTGATGGTGTTGCCGATGGCGACGCCGATGCGGCGCGCGCCGTAGTCGAAAGCCAGGATCGTCTGCTCCGTGCCGGTCATGCATGCCCCGCCGACGGCGCCAGCAGGGCAGGATCGATACCGAGCATCTGGTAGGCCTGGATGAAGCGTTCTTCCGCCGGGGTATCGAACAGCAAGGCGGGGTCCGCCCGGACCGTGAGCCAGGCGTTCTGGCTGATCTCGGCCTCCAACTGGCCCGGCCCCCATCCGGCATAGCCCAGCGTGACCAGCAGGCGCGGCGGACCGGAGCCCCCAGCCACCGCCTCGAGCACGTCCTTGGACGTCGTCAGGGCGAGTTCGGGACTGATCGACACGGTGGAACTCCACTCGCCGTGAGGCTGATGCAGCACGAATCCACGATCGGTCTGCACCGGTCCGCCGTAGAAGACGGGCGTGCGCTCGTGTTCCCCGTGCGCAAGGTCGATTCGCTGCAGCAGCGCACCCAGGGTCATGGTGGTGGGCTTGTTCACCACCAGGCCCAGCGCACCGTTGTCGTTGTGTTCTGCGACCAGCACAACCGCCCCGCTGAAATTCGGATCCGCCATGTTAGGCATCGCGAGCAGGAAGTGGTTGCTCAGATCGGTGGTTACAGTGGTGGCCGTCACTCGGGTTCCCGAACGATTCTGCAGTTCATCTGCGGGTGCTTGCAGGTCCATTGTAATAGCGCCGCATCCGGCGGCACAATTTACCCGGAACCGCCCACTGTGATGCGAACCTGCGGGCCGCAGCGCGCAGCCCGCCTTCAGGCCTTCGGCCCTCTCCCGTCGGCCCTCGGCTCCCTACCAGGCCGGAACCGGGCCCCGTCGGGAGGCGAAGCCGGCCACATGCCGCAGCAGTTCGTCCTCGGAGTATGGCTTGCCGAGAAAGACGTCCACCCCCAGGGCGAGCGCATGATTGCGGTGCTTGTCCGCCGTCCTGGAGGTGATCATGATGATCGGGATATCCTGCAGGCGCGTGGTGGATCGCACGTTCTTGGTCAGGTCGAAACCATCCATTCGCGGCATTTCGATATCCACCAGCATCATGTCGGGCACGACATCCTGCAGCTGACGCAGGGCATCGACCCCGTCCTTGGCCAGGAGTACGGTATACCCTTCCCGCGCCAGCAGCCGCTGCGTGACTTTCCGGACCGTGACTGAGTCGTCAACCACCATGACGGTCGCTGTGGCCGCGATCTCCGTGGCGGTGAACTGCGCGGTATCGCCTTCGCCCGCCTGGCTCGCGGTACGCGCGAGGGCGAGCTGGACCGGGTTGAGGATCAGCACGATATCGCCGTTGCCCAGCACCGTTGCGCCGGCGACCCCGGTCAACCGGGCCAGCTGCGGCCCGACGTTCTTGATCACCACTTCCTGGTTGGGCACGACCTTGTCGACGTGCAGCGCGATCCGCGAGCTGCCGGCGCGCACGATGACCACCGGCGACTGCCGCTGCGCAAGCGGCCGCGCCTGCGGCAACTCGAGCAGGCTGCCGAGGAAGTACAACGGCACCGCCTCGCCGTCGCATTCGATCGAGTGCGCTTCGTAGGCAGCCGCCAGGGCCTCCGGCTTGAGCTGAAAAATCTGCTCGACCAGCGCGGCTTGCACTGCAAACTTCGCGGTGTCGACTTGCAGCAGCACCACCTGGCTGACCGCCAGCGACACCGGCAGGTGAATCGTGAAACGGGTGCCGACACCCGGCGTTGCATCGATGTCGATTCTGCCACCCATGGCGCTGACTTCGGCGCGCACGACGTCCATGCCGACACCGCGACCGGCCAGCGTCGTCACGTCCGTGGAGGTCGAGAAACCAGGCGAGAAGATCAGTTGGGCGAGTTCGCGCTCCGTCGGCTTCCTGCCGTCGGCGAACAGGCCTCGCTCACGGGCCCGCTGCTCGATCCGGGCGTAATTCAGCCCGGCCCCGTCATCAGAGAAACTCATGATGACCTCGTTGCCTTCCAGTCGCGCCTCGACGACCAGCTCGCCGGTTTCGGGCTTGCCGGCCTGGAGGCGGTCGGCCCGGGTCTCGATGCCATGGCCCACGGCATTTCGCAGCAGGTGTTCGATCGGCCCGGCCATGCGGTCCAGCACGCCCCGGTCGATCTCGGCGTTGCCGCCTTTCAGTTCCAGCACGACGCGCTTGTCCGCGTCCTTGCAGGCCTGGCGAACGACCCGATAGAGCCTGTCGCTGACGGAGGCGAACTGCACCATGCGGATTCGCATCAGGTTCTGCTGAAGGCTTCGGCTCACCTGCCCCTGCCGCACCAGATCCTGGGTGGCCGATTCGACCGAGCGCAGGGCATTCTGCTGCACGGTGGCGACGTC
>JBBRJB010000003.1:0-21988 GCA_038220085.1 Burkholderiales bacterium | reverse complement strand
TGGAAGAACTTCGCGTGTCCCTGTTTGCGCAATCCTTGCGGACCCCAATGCCGGTTTCGGTCAAACGGTTGACCCGCATCCTCGATCAGAAGGAAGCTCAGTGAGCAATCGTCCGGAATCTCCCGTTACCGGTCGTCGGCTGGTGCTGGCTTCAGGGGTTGCCGCAGGCGTTGCGACCGTGCTGACCCGGACCCTGTCGGCGGGCCCGCAACCGGAGCCACCGGTCGGCGGCGTGTCGGATGGGCTCTCCCGTGGCGGGGCAGCCGTGATTGCACCGGAACCATTGCCGACAGCCCCCGCAGTGGCGGCGGTCGACACCCCGGCAGCCCCCGCAGTCGCGCCGGCCGTGGTTGACGGGCTGCCGAAGGTCATTGTCCTCAACTCCCGCGACGCCTCGGTCTCGCTGATCGAGCAATCCACTTTTACCGAAGCGGGCCGGATCGATGTCGGCAAGGAGCCGCATCATCTCTATCCGACGCCGGACGGCCGCCAGCTGATCGTCGCCAGCGCGGCCTCCGATGAACTCCACTTCCTTGACCCGGTGACCGGTGCGGTCCAGTCGCGCCTGCGTGGGGTGGACGATCCCTACCAGCTGGCCTTCTCCCCGGATCGCCGGTGGTTCGTGACGGCGGCTATACGCCTGGATCGGGTCGATGTCTACGCTTTCGACGGCAAGGACAAGCAACTTGCCCGTCGCATTCCCCTGCCGAAGATGCCCAGCCATCTCTGGTTCGCCAATGACAGCCGGCACGCCTTTGTCACGCTCCAGGGCTCCGCCGAGATCGCTGCGGTCGATGTCGTCGACCAGCGGCTCCTGTGGAAGATGGCGGTGGGCAAGCAGCCGGCCGGCATCATCCTGTCGCCGGACGAGCAGCATCTCTTTGTCGGGATCATGGGCGAGGACTATGTCCAGGTGATCGACTGGCGTGAGCGGCGCACCGTGGCAAAGATCCGCACCGGCGCCGGCGCGCACAACTTCCGCGGCATGGGCGACCGGCGCCGGTTGCTGGTCTCGAACCGGGTGGCGGGTTCCGTGTCCACGATCGACATGGCGGGCCTGAAACTGCTCGACTCGGTCAAGGTCGGCGGCGGCCCGGACTGCATGGACCTGGGCGCGGACGGGCGCACGCTGTGGGTCACGTCGCGCTGGGCCAAGAGCGTCGCCATCGTCGATCTGGAAGATCGCAAGGTGGTGCGGACCATCCCGGTGGGGCGTTCACCGCACGGTATCTACCTCCACAATCGTGCAGCCACGATCTAGGAGCCTGTCGGCCGCCCGGGCCTTGCTCGTGGGGGCACTGCTGGCCGGCGCGCTGGCCTGCGGGGCGGCCGTGGCGACGACGCCCGGTGGTCCGGCCGGTGCGGCGTCGGCGTGTACCGGCCACGTCTACCTGACGCTGGACACCGGCAGCATGCGTCATGCCGAGTTGATCGCCGACATCCTCAAGCGCCGGCAGGTACTCGCCACTTTCTTTCTGGCCAACGAGGCGGTAGCGGACGGCAGCGAGGCACTGGGTCCGTCCTGGGAGGGCTACTGGCGAGACCGGGTCCGGGAAGGACATGCGTTCGGCAGCCACACCTTCGACCACGTCTATTTCAGCGCGCCGGCCAGGGCCGCCGGCTCGCCCGTCGACGCCGGCGTCTCTTCGGTCCGTGCCAGGCCCGAGTTCGGCCCGGCAGCCGGTCGGCCCGTCGAATGGGACAGCGCGGCAGTGTGCAAGGAGATCGCCCGCGTGGACGGCCGGTTCCGGCAGATCACCGGGCGCCCCCTTGACCGGTTCTGGCGGGCGCCCGGCGGTCGCGGGCCGAAGGCGCTGTTCGAGATGGCCCGATCCTGCGGCTGGGAGCACGTCGGCTGGTCCGCAGCCGGATTCCTGGGCGATGAACTGCCGTCCGAGCGCTATCCGAACGACAAGCTGCTGGCGCAGGCTCTGGCCTCGATCCGCAGCGGCGACATCCTGATGGCTCATCTCGGCATCCGCAGCCGCAAAGACCCCTATGCGCCGACGCTCGACGCGCTGATCGGCGGCCTGCAGGCGCGCGGGCTGTGCTTCGCGACCATTCCCCGGCACCCATCCTTCGCTACCGCCAAGCCATGATCGAATCGCTGCAGATGATGCTGTTCGAGGGGCTGGTGCAGCCGCTGCTGTTCCGCTTCGGCCTGATGGCCGTTGCCGAAGAGATGTACGACATGTGCGAATGGCTGGTGCTCGGCGGCATCGAGGTGCTGGTGCTCGCGATCGTTCTCGGTACGCTGGAGCGCCGCTGGCCGCTCCAGCCGATCGTGGACCGGCAGGCGGTGCGCGTTGACATCATCTACACACTCCTGCAACGGCTGGGTTTGTTCGCTTTCGCCAGTTTCGCGCTGGTCACCCCTCTGGTGGATGCGCTGGAGGCGGACTTGCGCCTGGCTGGACTGTCGCGGCCGAACCTGGACCAGATCCTGCCGGGCATCACCGACCTGCCGCTTGTCAGCTTCCTGCTCTACCTGGTCGTGCTGGATTTCGCCGACTACTGGATCCACCGGGGCCAGCATCGGCTGGGTGCGTGGTGGCAACTGCATGCGGTACACCATAGCCAGCGCCAGATGACGTTCTGGTCGGACTCGCGCAACCACCTGCTCGACGATCTCCTTCGCGACGCCTTGCTCGCGACGCTGGCGGTGGCGATCGGCGTGGCACCGGGCCAGTTCGTGATGTTGACGATCCTGTTCCGGGTGCTGGAAAGCGTCCAGCACGCCAACTTGCGCTTGCGTTTCGGCATTTTCGAGCGCCTGCTGGTCAGCCCGAGCTTTCATCGGCTGCATCACGCCATCGGCCATGGCCACGAGGGGCCGGCGCGCGGCGTGAATTTCGGCGTGCTGTTCTCCTGGTGGGACGCGCTGTTCGGCACGGCCGATTGGCGTCCCGGCTTCGTGCCGACGGGCATACGCGACCAGATCGACGGCCGCGACTACGGCCGCGGGTTCTGGGCGCAACACTGGCGGGCGCTGTTGCGGATCGCCGGAAGGGCCTGACAGGGTGGGCAGCACGCTCGGCCGCGTGGTCGTCGCATTCGGGCGCGGCATCGCCAGCCAGCTCACCCCGCGGATGCTGGCGCTGCTGGTGGTGCCTTTCCTGGTGGCGGTCAGTTTCTGGATCCTGTCGGCCTGGTTCCTGTGGGATCCGGTCACAGCCTGGTTCCAGCAGGTCGTGTTCCAGGGGGACGGCTGGATGGCCCGCGGCTATCGCTCGGTGGCGCCTTATGGCCTGGGCGGCCTCAGCACCTGGATACCGAACCTGTTCGCATTCCTGCTGCTCGCGCCGATTGCGATCGCCACGGCGCTCGCCCTGGTCGCCGTGCTGGCCATGCCGGTGGTGGTCCGCCATCTCGGTGCCGCGGGCTACAAGGATGTCGACCGACAGGGCAGCCTCGCGCTCGCGGCCAATCTCTGGAACGTCGCGCGCAGCCTCGTCGTGTTCGTGATCGGCTACCTGCTCACGATGCCGCTGTGGCTGGTGCCGCCCCTTGCCCTGGTGATTCCCTGGCTGTGGTGGGGATGGCTGACCGCGCGCCTGATGCGCTTCGACAGCCTGGTCGAGCATGCCAGCAGCACCGAGCGCGAACAACTGATCCGCTCCGACGGGCGCGCCTACATGCTGCTCGGTCTGGCGGTCGCGGCTCTCAACTACATTCCGCCTCTGTTCCTGGTGGCGCCGGTACTATCGGCACTGGTCTTCGCGCATTATTCTCTCGCCCGGTTGCGGGACCGTCGCCTGCTCACGGCAGGCGCACCAGCCCGGGCACTTGGAGGACGACATGACTCGCGATAGCCATGAGACCAGGCATGGTGGCGGCACCAGGCGGATCGGCGCGCTGATCATCGGCGACGAGATCCTGTCGGGCAAGCGCCAGGACAAGCACCTGGTGCAGATGATCTCGATGCTCGCCAGTCGCGGCCTGCGGCTGTCCTGGGCCCGTTATCTCGGTGACGAGCACGAAATGCTGGTGGAGGCGCTTGAACAAAGCCTCGGTTCGGCGGACCTCGTGTTCTCGCTCGGCGGTATCGGCGCCACGCCGGACGACAGGACGCGCCAGGCTGCGGCCCAGGCCCTGGGCCGACCGCTGCTGCTGCATCCGGAAGCCGCCAGGCTGATCGGCGAGCGGTGCGCCCAGATGGCCCTGGAAGGCAAGGGCAGCGCCGACATGACCACGCCGGAGAATCGCCAGCGCCTCCGGATGGGCGAGTTCCCGGAAGGCGCGGGCATCATCCCGAACGCCTACAACCGGATTCCCGGCTTCAGCGTGGAGGATCACTGGTTCGTGCCGGGCTTTCCGGTGATGGCCTGGCCGATGGTGGCTTGGGTGCTCGATACGCATTACACGCACTTGTTCCATCTCGGTGAGCAGACCGACCGTTCGCTGCGTCTCTACGATACCGCCGAGTCGCTGGTGACACCGCTCATGGAGGCGATCGAGTCGGCGTTCATGGGTATCAGGGTCTACAGCCTGCCGTCCGTCGGCGAAAATGGAGCGCGCCGCCACATCGAACTGGGCGTCAAGGGTGCCGGCGACCTGGTGGAGAAGGCCTACATGAGCCTGCGCCAGGGTGTCATCGATCTGGGTGGCGAGTTCGACGAGATCTGAAGGAAGGCCCCCTGCAGTAAGCCGATCCACGACTGCCTGGCAGAAATGCCACGGCTCAGCGCCGCTGTTCCGGCTTTAGCCGGTACCGGCGGCGCGCTACAGTGGTGGTATGGGAAATCGTACCCTGGGGGACAGCCGTGAGTGAGAACACGCCCGTCGTGAGCACCGCTGCGGATATTGCTCGTGCCGCGCTACGGCACATGGCCGCGCATCGCCTGCCGCCCACGCCGGAAAACTACTCGGCCGCGTGGGAGGTGGTGCGAGGTGCCAGCGACCCTTTGACGCTGCCGATGCACCAGACCGAATCCGGCCGGCCGGTTGCAGGCGGCGGCGCGTCGTTTCTCCCGGTCGATAGTCCAGGTCGCCAGGATGTCGCGGCGGCGGCAGCCGAAGCGATCCGAAACGCCAACCGCCGCTCACGGCTGATGGCGGCGATGACGGAGCTGATCGAAACCATCTGCACGGTGGTGCCGACCCTGGTCGAAGACGAGAAGTGGGTGCGTGAACAGTTTGCGGCGCTCAGCAAAGCGGTGCATCCGGCCCAGGGGTTGCCCGACCGCAGCGAACTGGCGCAGGCCAGGCAACTGCTGCTGTCGACAGCGCAAGAGCACCAGAAGCTGTTGTCACTCAGGCGGGAATCGCTGCACGGGGTCAAGGGACTGCTGTCGCAGTGGGTGGGCAACATGGGACGGCTCGCCGGCCACGGCCGCGAGTACGGCGCGATGCTGGACAGCTTCGCCAGGCGGGTGCAGACGGTGGACAGCCTGGAGGATCTCGCATCCACCCTGGCCTCGACCATCGAGGAAACCCGGGCGCTGAACAAGCACCTGGACAGCGCGCGCGCCGAAATCGAATCGACCTGCGATCGGGCGCAAGCATTGGAATCCCAGGTCAGTTTCCTGTCCGAACAGCTCAGCGCCACCAGCGCTCAGCTGATGACCGATCACCTGACCGAGCTCCTCAATCGCCGCGGCATGGAGAAATCCTTTCAGCAGATGTGGCAGACATGCTCGGGACACGGCCGTCCGATGGCGCTGGTGCTCATGGATATCGACGACTTCAAGAAGGTCAACGACAGCCTCGGGCATGCGGCCGGCGACGACGCCCTCAAACAGTTCGCGGCGCTGTTGAAGAGCAAGCTGCGTCCGGACGACGTGTCTTGCCGTTTCGGCGGAGAGGAGTTCGTGCTGTTGCTGCCCGGGGCGACTTTGGAGGGGGCGCTGGAAATGGTGCGCCGTTTGCAGCGGAGCCTGGCGGAGCAGGCAGCGCTGGGCGGGCCGAACCGGCTGAGCATGACGTTTTCCGGCGGCGTCGCACAAGTCACGGACGGGGATCTGTCCCATGCCCTTGATCTCGCCGACGACGCCCTCTACGAAGCCAAGCGCACCGGCAAGAACCGGGTCTGCTCGCGCTAGCTTAGCTAGGAGTCTGTCGGCGCAGCGCCGGCGGGGGGGGTCGCAGGTTTTCCCTTCGGCGCATCGCTCATCTCCACAGCGATCTGGGCATAGGCGAGCAGCGCGAACAGAACCGTTCCACCGATCACGTTGCCGGCAAGGGCCGGCGCGAGGAAGCCCGCCAGTGCCTGTTGCGCACTGATCCGTCCGTCGAACACCAGGAACGCCGCCTCCACCGAGCCGGCGACGACGTGGGTAAATTCCCCGAGGCTGACCAGGTAGGTGATCATCACGATCAACAGAACGTGGCTTCCCTCCTCCCGCGCCAGGATCCAGACCAGCGACGCGATCAAGAATCCGGCGACGATGCCGCGCACCACCAGCACCGACGCCGGCATTTCCACCGCGTGATGACTGATGGCAAAGATCTGTTCCATCAATTCGGGTGCGAGCACGTCGGTCTTGCCGACGAAAAGCGCAAACAGGCAGGCCCCGGCGATGTTCGCCAGCAGCACCACGGTCCACAGGCGGGCCAGCAACCCGAGGGTCAGCAGGCTCGGTGAAGCGAGCAGGGGCGCAACCGCGGTCAGTGTATTGGTCGTGAACAACTGCTGGCCCGCCATGATGACCAGGACGAAGCCCACGCAGTAGCCGAAGCTGGAGAGCAGGGGAGACCAGGCCGCATCCGGCAGGTATCGGATCAGCAGCGCCTGGGAGAGCACCGAGAACCCGATGCTCATGCCGGCAGCGACGCCGGACCACCACAACGACATGACCGGCCGCTGGAGTTCCTGGATGCCGTGCCTGCGAACCAGCTCGAAGACGACCGGCAGACGAAGCTCGCTCTGGTGGACGATCTCCGCTTCTTCCTCGGGGGTGAGGTCAACCGGGCGCTCGTCGTCGAGGGGAAGTTCATGTTCCAGCGGCCGATCGTCGTCGAGGCTGCGCTCATCGCCGGGGGGAGACGGCTGGCGCATCAGCGCGACAACGCTTTCTCGATGTCCGGCAGCGGCATGGTGGTCAGCGTTTTCGGGATTTCGGTGACGATCCGGCTGGTCACCGCCGCGTGCATGCAGCTGCGCAACTGGCCAAGGGTCTGTGGGTCTGCCACCAGTACCAGCTGCTGGAAGTGATCGGCGTGCACATGCGCATACAACGTGTTGGCCAGTTGCTTGGCGAAGGTAGCTTCATCGGTCTGCTGCTGGGTCTGCTCCTTCGGCCGTTTGCCGGCGGGACCGTCGTCGTCCAGGCGTTCCGGGCTCTGGTCGGCCAGGGACGACAGCGAGACAGCGCCATCGCGAACGCTTGCCCGGTAGTAGCTGGCACGGGTGCCGTCCGCGATCACCACCCAGGCATTGTCTGGAATTGCGGTATCCATAATCGGACTCTCCTCGTCATGATGCCGCGCCGGTAGTGGGGGCGGCCGGGTTTCCAGACAGGTGAACAATGCAACTTCCGTTCCCGCGCCGGCCTCCTAGGTCGGCGCGTCCCGTCTGGCAGGCCTACTCCATCAGGTGATGACGCAGCGCATAGGCTGCCAGTTCAGCGTTGCTGGCCAGGGAGAGTTTCTCCATGATGCGCGCCCGGTAGACGCTCACCGTCTTGGGCGAGAGCACCAGCCGCTCGGCGATGAGCGACAGCCGCTTGCCGCTTGCGATCAGCAGCAGCACCTGCATCTCTCGCTCCGAGAGGGTTTCATGCAGCGCGGTGTTCCGGGCGCCGGTAACCGCATCCAGCAGCAGGTGGGCGAGGTCCTGTGTCACGTACTTGCGCCCGGCGGCGATTTCCCTGACCGCCTCGACGATCACTGCCGGATCGCAGGCCTTGTTGAGGTAGCCCATGGCGCCGGCCCGCAGAGCCCGCAGCCCGTACTGGTCGACGGCGAACTGGGACAGCATCAGCACCCGCGGCGCAGGGTCGATCTCGTTGATGGTGGCGAGCGCGTCGAGACCGCTGCGACCCGGCAGGTTGATGTCGAGCACGACCACGTCGGCCCGGGTGCCGCGAAGCAGCGTGCGCAACGCACCGTAGTCGGTGGCTTCGCCCACCACCTCGATACCGGCAGCAGCGGACAGCAACTCCCTGAGCCCGCGCAGGATCAGGTTGTGATCGTCGACCAGGACGACCCTGATCATGGCCGGCCCGTGGTGTCGATGCCTCGACCCTCGACTTGCAGCGGCAGGCTCAACAGCACCACCGTGCCCCGGCCGGCGGAGCCTTCGCCGGCGCCGCTTACTTCCAGCCAGCCGCCGAGACGCTCGGCACGTTCGCTCATGCCGCGCAGGCCGAACGAAGTGGGCTTGTTGCGGTCAGCTTCGCGGATTCCGCAGCCGTCATCGGCGATCTCGAGCGAGACCTGGTCTTTGCCGGCGACCAGTCCCACGCTGACGCTGGTGGCGCCGGCATGCTTGTGGATGTTGGTCAGTGATTCCTGCAGCGTGCGATAAGCCGCCAGGGCGATCGTGGTGTCCACTTCGACCTGCTCGGTATTGCACGCGAAAGAGATGGCGATTGCGCTGCGGCGCGCCGCGTCGTCCGCCAGCCAGCGCAGCGCGGGCACCAGGCCCTGGTCGAGAACCGCCGGCCTCAGCCGCTGCTGAAGGCGCAGAGCGCAGTCCATCATCTCGGCGAGCGTCTGCATGGCCTGGGCCGCCCGGGCGGCACTGGCCCGGTCGCCGTGCTGGCCGATCCAGTTCATGTCGAGCCTGAGGGCCGTCAGCGCGCTGCCGATGTCGTCATGTATTTCACGGGCGATTTCGCTGCGCTCGCTGTCGACGACTGTTTCGAGGTGAGCCAGCAACTCATGCAGTCGCACCTCGGAGCGTTCGAGCGCGGCGCGCGCCGCGGCCCGCTCGCGGCGCGCCTCGGCGGCGGCCAGGGCATTGAACAGCGACGGCACCAGCCGGGCCAGCCGGCCTTTGACCAGGTAATCGTCCACGCCCCGGCGCATCGCGACAACTGCGGCGTCCTCGCCCGTTACCTCCGACACGATGATGAAGGGGCAGTGCGCAATGGCACCCCGGACCATTTCCAGCGCTTCGAGGCTGGAGAAGCCGGGCAGCTGATGATTTGCGATCACCGCGTCCCAATACGCGCCGGCGAGCGCATCGCGCAGTGCGTCGGCGGTCTGCACGCGCAGGCACTGGATCGTCAGTCCCTCGCGCTGCAGGGTGGCCACCAGCAGCTCGTGATCGAGGACCGAATCCTCGAGCATCAGCAGGCGCAGGGTGATGTCCGCGGCAGATCCGCTCACGGGCGGGACGGCGTCGGAAAGCTGTGCGGTTCGTGCAGCGGCGCTCGCAGCGGCAGGCGGGCGGGCTGCGACGGGATCGGCGGCGACTTGGTCGGCGGATGGCATCCCCGAATTGTACGTGTTGCGCCCCCCGATATTCCGGCTGCGCGACCCCTTTCCATACTCCGACAGACTCCTAAAACCCGATCGACCGCAGGATCGCTTCCAGGACCCTGGCGAAAGGCTGGGCCAGCAGCGGAACGCCGATAGTGAGGAGCACCAGTCCCGAGACGATCGTCACCGGAAAGCCGATGGCGAAGACGTTCAGCTGTGGCGCCACGCGGGACACTACGCCCAGGGCCAGGTTGACGAACAGCAGCAGCGCCATGTACGGCAGCGCAATCAGCAACCCCAGTTCGAAGACGGTGGTGGCGACGCCGGCGATGTCGATGCGGCCCAGAAAGCGAGCGCCGACCTCGGCGGCGGGCACCGTCTCGATGCTCCGGACGGTGGCGGCGATCAGCATCGCCGGCCCGTTGGCGGCGACGAACGCCGCCAGGGAGAGGGTGCCGAGCAGGCGTCCGACGGCGTTGCTGTTGGTGCCGGATGCGGGATCGAAGAACCCGGCGAATGACAGGCCCATCTGCAGCCCGATGGTTTCACCGGCCAGGTCGACGGCGGACAGGATCATCCTGGCTACCAGGCCGATCGCGAGTCCGACCATGATCTCCGAGGCGAGTTTGAGCCAGATATCCGGATCGGCGAACGATGCCTGGCCGCCGGTGCTCAGCGGCGCCGCGACAATGGCGATCAGCAGCGCGAGCCCGATGCGGATGCGCGCTGGAAACGCGCGCGCCGACAGGATGGGCGCGGCGGTGAAGATGCCGAGAATCCTGAAGAATGGCAGCAGCAGGCTGGCGAGCCAGCCCAGCAACTGCGTTTCCGTGATCGAGATCATGACGACCTGACGATGCCGCGGCCGCGGGCGGCTCAGAAGCCGATCTGGCCGCTGACGACGGCGGGAATCGCCATCAGTACGCGGCGCAGGTAGTCGGTCAGGGTGGTGAGCATCCAGGGTCCTGCCACGACCAGCGTCATGGCGGAAAACACCAGCTTCGGCACGAACGACAGGGTGGATTCGTTGATCTGCGTCAGCGCCTGCAGGATGCTGATCACCAGGCCGATCATCAGGATCACTGCAAGCAGCGGCGCCGCCGTCAGCAGCATGACCTCGAGCCCCTGTCGACCGAGGGTCAGAACGGTCTCGGGTGTCATGGGTTGAAGCTCGCGACCAGGGATCCGACCAGCAGGTTCCAGCCGTCGGCCAGCACGAACAGCACCAGCTTGAAGGGCAGGGCCACCAGCACCGGCGACACCATCATCATGCCGAGGGACATCAGGACGCTGGCGCAGATCAGATCGATGAGGATGAACGGGATGAACACCATGAAGCCGATCTGGAATGCGGTCTTCAGTTCGCTGATCACGAACGCCGGCACCAGCACCCGGATCGGCATGTCGGCGGCCTGGACCGCCGACTCCCCCTCGGTCGGCACCTTGGCGATGCGGGCGAACAGGCCGAGGTCGCTCGCGCGGGTCTGGCGCAGCATGAACTCGCGCATGGGGGCAGTGCCGCGCTCGACCGCCTGCTCGAGCGGCATCGATTGCTCGGCGTAAGGCTTGTAGGCATCCACGTAGACGCGCTCCAGCGTGGGCGCCATCACGAACGCGGTCAGGAACAGCGACATGCCGACGATCACCTGGTTCGGCGGCGCCGACTGCAGGCCCATCGCCTGACGTACCAGCGACAACACGATGATGATGCGAGTGAAGCTGGTCATCAGCAGCAGCACCGCCGGCAGGAAGGAGAGGGCGGTGAATACGAGCAGGGTCTGAATCGGCACCGACCAGGTGGTGCCGGCCGCGTCCTGGGAGGACTGCAGCGACAGCAGGCTTTGCGCGATCGCATCCGCCGGCACCAGCAGGGCCGCCAGCACGGCCGGCACCAGGCCGGCCATGACCAGACCCGCCCGGCGCTGCAGCGCGCGTTCCGGTCTGCGCCTCACGCGCCGCGCCTGAGTCGGGCCAGCACGTCCGCGAACGGCTGCTTGCCGGCGACCGGCAGGGTCGGCGCTGAACCGAGTTCGGTCAGCAGGGTGATTGATCCCGGAGTGATACCCACCAGCAGCCAGCGCTCCTGAACCTGGATCACGGCGATCCGTTCCCGGGCGCCGACGTTGAGCGAGGCCGCCAGGGCCAGCGGGCCGCCGCCGCCGGCCGGCAGCTGCGAGAGCCGCTTGACCAGCCACAGGACCAGTGGGATCGCGGCGATGACCAGCAGCAGGACCGCGAACGACCCGAGCGCAGAACTCATGTCAACCCCGGTTGAGCCGGCGCATCCGCTCGGCGGGGGTGACGATGTCGGTCAGGCGGATACCGAAACGGTCGTTGACGACGACGACTTCGCCCTGCGCGATGAGATAGCCGTTGATCAGGACGTCCATCGGCGCACCGGCCATCGCGTCGAGTTCGACCACCGAGCCTTGAGCCAGCTGCAGGATGTTCTTGATCGAGGTGCGGGTCCGCCCGATCTCGACTGAGAGCTGCACCGGGATGTCCATGATGCGCTCGATGTCGCGTGAAGCGATGCCGGCCGCCTGCTGCAGTTGCTCAAGGACGTGCGGTACCGCGCCGGCCGCGTCCGGATTGACCGGCGAGGAGCCGATCGCATGGGGATCCGCCTGGCGGGCGGCGGCGCTCGGAGAATTGACGGGGGTGTCTGTGGCCATTGCTTCTCAGTCCTGCAGTTTGTCTGTGTATGAGTGAACCGTGTCGATCCTCACCGCATAGCGGCCGTTGAACTCGCCGTAGCGGCCCTCGAACACGGGTACTTGTCCGACCCTCAGTTGCGCGTCCGGGCCGGCGTCGAATTCGATGATGTCGCCGCGCCTCAGGTTGATCAGTTCGCCGATCGTGAGCTCGGTGGTCGTCAGCTGCGCCACCAGGTCGACGTTCGCAGGCTTGATCTCCTGCGACAGCGTTCCCAGCCAGCCACGCTCGCTGTTCTGCAGGTTGGCGTTGACCGACGAGAACAGGGTTTCGCGGATCGGCTCGAGCGCGGTGTAGGGAATGCACAGGTGGATCGAGCCGCCCAGGCCGCCGAAGTGGATCTCGAAACGCGAGCTGACGACAATCTCGGTCGGGGTGGCGATGTTCGCGAACTGCGGCTGCATCTCCGAGCGGCCGTAGACCAGTTCGAGCGGATAGACCGCTTCCCAGGCCTTGCGGTACTCGGTGCAGATCAGCTCGACCATCTTGAGAATCAGGCGCTGTTCGGTTGCGGAGAACTCGCGTCCCTCGATCTGCGTACTGGCGCGACCGCTGCCGCCGAACATGATGTCGATCACCGACGCCACCAGCTGAGGATCGAGGATCAGCAGCGCGGAGCCGTGCAGCGGCTTGAGCTGCATCACATTGATGTTGCTCGGCACGGCCAGGCTGCCCATGAAAGTGGCGTACTTGCCGACCACGACCGGCTCGACCGACACTTCCGGGTTGCGGCGCATGAAGTTGAACAGGCCGATCCTGAGGTTCCTGGAGAAGCGTTCGTGAATCAGTTCGAGTGCCGGCATCCGCCCCCGCACGATGCGCTCCTGGCGGGCCAGGTCATAGGGCTGGGCGGCGCTCGCCTGGGCCGCGGCCGACTGTCCTTCAGCGGTCGCGGAGGCGTCGAGCAGCGCGTCGATCTCGTCCTGGGAGAGATACTGCTCGGCCATGGCTACTGGACCAGCAGCTGCGAGAAATGGACTGCAACAACCGGGTTCGGCAGCACCGCCCGGCGGGCGCGGCTTTTCGGCTTGGCGGCGCCGGACTTGCCTGCCGCGGCTGCCTTTGAATCCTCGTGGTCGGTGTCTTCCGCGTCTTCCGCGCTCCAGCCGAGGGCGGTGCCGGTACGCAAGGCGATTTCGGCGGCGAGCGATCGCTTGCCGTCCAGCGTCAGCAGGGTCTTGGTGTGCTGGGCCGACAGCAGCAGCAGGATGCTGTTGCGGACCACCGGCAGGTTCTTGGTCAGTGCCGCCTGCGCGGTCTTGTTGTCCAGTTCGAGCACTACTGCCAGCTGGGCCAGGCGTTCGCCGCCCTCGTCGGCGAGGTTGACGGTGAACGATTCAAGGTTGACGAAGATCGGTTCGGGCTTGGGTGCTGCCTGGGCCGCGCCATCTGCATGCGCGGCCGGGCGGGTGAAGTACCAGCCGGCTCCGACGCCACCTGCAACCAGCACAACCACGAGGGTCGCGATCAATAGTCCCTTGCCACGCTTCGGGGGTTTGTCCTTGCTCTCGGACGCCTTGGTGTCTGGCTTTGCTGCCATCAATGATCTCGCGAAAGGGTCAGTACTCCTGACTTCAAGGATCATTCTGGCCGGACTTGAACCCTGGGATCATCGGAGCAGGGGGGGTGCGCCCCGCCATTTCCGCGCCTGGCCCACGCCGGCCGACGGGCGGTCTTCAGACTGATGACGAGCGGCAGTCGGTGCGCCCTGATGCGGCGGCGGACACGGCTCAGGCGTAGAGGTCGATCCGGCTGTTGTTGCCGCCCCGCGTCGCACCGGCGGGCAGTACCCCCGTCAGTCCCTCCCGCAATGCCTGTCCGGCCGCACCAGCCGCCGCGGGCGATGCGCCGGACCCACCACGCTCGCCGGCCGTCGCGCCGTCTCGTCGGCCGAACGCGCTGGCCAGCGCCGCAGCGTCCGCACTGCCGGGATTGCCCCCGGCGCCGGGTTGCGTCGGTCCCGGCTGGCCCGCCTCACCGGACTGCGGGTGGCGACCGCTCTCATGACGCCCGGCGTCGCCGCCGGCATGTTCCTGGCGGTCGCCGCCTGCCTGGCTGTCGAGCCGGTAGTCCGCGAGCCGGATGCCCTGGTCGGCGAGCATCTGTCGCAGGGCCGGCATGGATGCCTCGATGGCGGCACGGGTGTCGGCATGGTCGGCGGCGATGTCCAGCGATGCGGCGTTGGCATCGAGCGAGATGGCAATTCGGATCGGGCCGAGGTCGCGCGGGTTCAACTGGATCTGCGCCTGGCTGCTACCCTGGACGACCAGGCTTGCGGACTGGCGGGCGAATGCCTCGCTGAAGTCGGCATGATCGACCGGTACGTCGATCGTCGCCTGGGCCGTCTCTGCCAGCATCTCGGCGCGCGTGGCGGCCAGGGAGATCCCGGCCGAGGCCTGGTTCATCGTCAATGCGAACACGCTGGCGTCGCCACCGGCGCCCGTGCCGGCCGGGGACCGGTCCGACTGGGTGCCGGACCCGGCGGCCGCGAGGCTTGCGACATCGGCTACCGCCCGGGCAGTCAGCGAACCGGCAGTGCCCATGCCGTCGACCATGGTAGCGGCGTCACGGCCGGCCGCGGCCGCTGCGGCCGCGTCCGGGCCGCCGCGGCGCAGGCGGGAACCGCGCTCGCCGCCGACGCTGTCTCCGGCGATGGACGCCGGTCGTGCGGCCGCCGTTGGGCGTTCCGATGCCCCGGAGCGGATTTCCCGCATGGCCTGCGCCAGGGCGTCCTGTGCGATGCCGGCCGGTCCGCCGCTCGCGGCAGCACCGCCCAGGGGGTCTTGCGGCACCTGCGCCGATTTACCGGTCGCGGCCTGTGCCGCGGCGCGCGCGAGAGCCGCCGCGCCGGCGGTATCCGCTGCGCCGTCGGCGGCCGCTGTGATCTGAGCAGCGATCCCGGGGCCTGTGCCGGCATCCGTGCCCTGGGCGGCGCCGGCTGGTGCGTCTCCAGTCGTTGTCGCCGCATCAAGGCCCGGGCCTGCGTCGCCGCCCTGCGTCGCGGTGGCAGCCGGGCCAGCGCGCAATCCGGGCGCGTCGTCCGGTCCGCTGCTTCCTTTTCGCAGCGCATGCAGCGCCGCGGGCAGCGGCAGCAGTCCTGCCGGAAGCGCGCCGGCGGGCACCGCCGACTCCTCCGTCTTGCCGGGCTCGTCAGCGCTGGGGGCGACATCGGCGCCTGCCGCGCCGGCCGGCTTGGCGTCCAGTTGCGCGCCCGCCTGTGCCACCAGTTCCGAGAAGACTGCGACGCCGCCGGGACCATCGTCTTCGCGCGCGGCAACACGGCGGTCCTTCGCGACCTGGGCGGACTCGCGCGATGCCTGTGCTGCGCGGGCTGAGGAAGCGGAAGCTGAGTCGGATGTCTGCACGATGTCGGATCAAGGAAGAGGGGAAGGATCGGCCACGGATATGTCGCCGATGTGCCGGGCGTCCTGGGCGTGGGTGTCGGCAGCCCGCTCATCGCTGGCGAACTGCTCTGCCCGCGCCGCCTTGGTGCGCGCGCGGCTGAGCCGCCGGGTGTCGATGAATTCGATTGCCTTGAGGCGTTGCTGGTGATGCAGCACGTGCACGCGGCAAGCCTCGATCCGCTGCCGGATATCGTCCACCCGCTGGGTCTGGAGGGCGATTGCCTCCTCCAGCTTGCCGCTGAAGCGGGTCTGCAGCAACAGGTGGACATTGGACAACGGATTACGCTGCGATTCCCGGGCGCGCTGCAGCTGCTCTTCGCGATACCCCGCCAGTGTGCTGAGCGTCAGCTGGGCCGCATTGAGCTCCTGCTGCACCCGCGCCTGCGCTGCGACCGCGTCGTCGCGCAGCCGGCGATAGTGCTCGATGACCAGCCGGAGCGGTTGCGGGGTCACTGGCCGGCCCCCGGCGGCACCGCGCCGCCGGCGCCGAGCAACTGCTCGAGCGAGCCCAGGGCTTGCGCCAGCGTGCTCTGTTCGTAGGTTTCCTGGCGCAGGAACTGTTCGATCTGCGGCATCAGCTGGATGGCGAGGTCCGTCTGCGCATCGCTTCCCGGGACATACGCGCCGATGGTGATCAGCTCGCGGCTGCGCTGATAGCGCGACCAGAGGGCCTTCAACTGCCGCGCGACCTGCTGGTGGTCGATCGGGGTGATCGCGCTCATCACCCGCGAGATCGACTGCTCGATGTCGATGGCGGGGTAGTGACCGGCGTCGGCCAGGGACCGGCTCAGGACGATGTGGCCGTCGAGGAAGGAGCGGGCGGCGTCGGCGATCGGGTCCTGCTGATCGTCGCCCTCGGCCAGCACGGTGTAGAAGGCCGTAATGGAACCGACGCCCTTGACGCCATTGCCCGTGCGCTCGATCAGCGCCGGCAGGCGGGCGAAGACCGAGGGCGGATAGCCCTTGGTGGCGGGGGCCTCGCCGATCGCGAGCGCCACTTCGCGTGCGGCCATCGCGTATCGGGTGAGAGAATCCATCAGCAGAAGGACATGCTTGCCCTGGTCGCGGAAGTGCTCGGCGATGGCCGTCGCATAGTTGGCGCCCTGCAACCGGGCAATCGGCGGCGTGTCGCTGGGCGCGGCCACCACCACCGAGCGACGGCGACCGTCGTCGCCGAGGATATCCTCGACGAATTCCTTGATCTCGCGGCCTCTCTCGCCCACCAGGCCGACGACGATGACGTCGGCGCCGGTGTAGCGCGCCATCATCCCCAGCAGCACGCTCTTGCCGATCCCTGCGCCGGCAAACAGCCCGAGGCGCTGGCCGCGGCCGACGGTCAGCAGCGCGTTGATCGCCCGCACGCCGGTGTCCAGCGGCGTGCGGACCGGCTCGCGGTCCATCGCATTGATGCTGCGTCCGCGAATCGGCGCCGGCGAAGTGTGACCCAGCTCACCCAGTCCATCCAGCGGAGTTCCGTCGGCATCGATCACCCGGCCGAGCAGGCCGTCCCCGATCGGCAGGTGGCGCGCCCGGTCAGTGGCCCGGCGCCAGGGATGCGCCGGCTGGCCGAGTCGCGGCCTCGGCACCTGCGGCTCGTGTGGTGCGACCAGCGTGTTCTGGGCAAGACCGGCGGTATCGCTGGCCGGCATCAGCAGCAGCCGGCCGGCGCCGAAGCCGACGACTTCCGCTTCTACTTTCGGCGCGCCCACGGAGTGCAGCAGGCAGAGGCTGCCCACCGGCAATTGCAGGCCGCTGGCCTCGACGACCATGCCGGTGACCTTGCTGAGTCGCCCGCTGAGGCCGATCGGCTGCGCCGCGTCCGCCAGCGTCGCGCAGTTGTCGATGAAGTCCACGAGCCGGGTCATGTCGCCGGCCCGCCGTTCATTGGTTCGATTCCAGGGGCGGGGCAAGGATCCGCGACCGCCGCATCCGCGATCGCGCGCGCCTGGGTGGCGTCGATGCCGACGGCAGCCAGGGTGCGCGCGATGCGGGTCTGAACGGTCGCGTCGAAGGCCGCGTCATCCGCCCGCAGGCGGCAGCCGCCCGGCGCCAGTGCCGGGTCCGGCCGGATCGAGAGCGTCACGCCGGGGCGTTGAACCTGCAGCCAGGCCTCGATCGCCGGGCAGTCGCCGGGATGGGCGGTGATTTCCAGATGCCTGCAGGGCGCGGTCAGCAGCGCCAGCGACTGCGCCAGTACCGGCTGGATCCGGTCGCGGGCGAGCGCGATGTCGCGGCAGGCGATGCGCGCCGCCAGTTGTGCCGTCAGGTCGAGCAGACGATCGGCCGTGGCCGATTCGATTTCAGCGATGCTGCCTGCCATCGCGTCGAGCAGACCGCTCCAGCGCTGCTGCGCCGACTGCCCGAGCTGGCGCTCGCGTTCCTCCGCTTGCGCGTCCGCCTGATAGCGGCCCTCGGCAACACCGTCCTGGAACGCCGCTGCAATGCGCGCCTGGATATCCGGCTCGCGCTCCCGCCGGGGATCGCCGACTGCGCCCAGCCGGCCGCGCGGGCCGGCCAGTGTCGACATCTGCAGCGGACGCCAGCCGGCGTCGCCGCGTATCACCCGCGACGAGCGCTCAGACAAATTCATCACCGCTGCCGCCGCCTACCGCAATCTGGCCTTCCTCGGCGAGCCGGCGGACGGTCTTGAGGATCTCCTTGTGCCGCGCCTCGACCTCGGAGAGCTTGACCGGTCCCTTGGCCTCGAGGTCCTCGCGAACCGACTCGGCCGCGCGCTGGCTCATGTTTTTGAGGAGCTTTTCACGCAAGGGTTGATCCGCGCCTTTCATCGCGATGATCAGCTCGTCGCTCTGGATTTCCCGCAGCAGGATCTGGATCGCCTTGTCGTCGAGGTCGATCAGGTCGTCGAAGGTGAACATCTGGTCCTCGATCGCCTGCGCCAGGTCGGGGTCCTCCTCGCGGATCGAGTCGAGCAGGGCGCCCTCGGCGCTGCCCCCGAGGAAGTTGATGATCTCGGCCGCGGTCTTGCTGCCGCCCAGGCGGGTGCGCTTCATCTGGTCGCCGGCGGACAGCACGCGCGACAGCGCCTCGTTCAATTCCTTCAGCGCATTCGGCTGGATGCCGTCGAGGGTCGCGATCCGCAGCACCACGTCGGCGCGCAGTTCTTCGCTCAGCTGCAGCAGGATCGCCGATGCCTGGTCGCGTTCGAGGTGCACCAGGATCGACGCGATGATCTGGGGATGTTCGTTGCGCACCAGTTCCGCTACCGAGGGCGCATCCATCCAGCGCAGGCTTTCGATGCCGGTCACGTCGCTGCCCTGCATGATGCGATCGATCAGCATGCCGGCCTTGTCCTCGCCGAGCGCACGGCGAAGCACCTCGCGGACATAGGCGTTGGAATCGTGCACCAGCGTGCTCTGCCCCGCCGCCTGCTCCTGGAAGCGATCCAGAACCTGGTTGACGTGTTCCTTGGTGGTGAACTGGGTCTTGGCCATCACCTCGCCGAGGCACTGGACCTCCTTGGGTGAGAGGTGGCGAAACACCTCCGCGGCGGTTTCCTCGCCGAGCGCGAGCAGCAGCACCGCCGCATCCAGGGTACCGCCTTCGTCGAAGCCGGCCATCATGCGTTCACGGCCTTTTCACGGTTGACCCAGCTTCGCACGACGGTTGCGACTGCAGTCGGGTCGGTGCGGGCCAGTTGCAGCGCATTGTGCTGCGCGATCGTCATGCCCATGCCCTGGTTGCCGTCAACCGCAAGATTCGGGGAGTTGCCGATCCGGGGCTCGCCCGGCTCCGGCAGTTGGAGCGCTTCGTCGGCCGTGGCCGCCAGTCCGGACTGGGCCCGCGCGGCCGGCCCCGTCGCCGCTTTCAGCGCCGGGCGGATCAGCATCATCAGGATCAGGAGTGCGAGCAGGACGAAGCCGAACTGCTTGCCGAGATCCTTCGCCAGGGCGATGTTCTCCGGCTGCTGCCAGAGCGGCAGGTCGACCGCCTCAGGCCGCTCGACCCGGGTGAAGGCCGCATTGACCACGTTGAGCGAGTCGCCGCGCTCCTTGGAATACCCGACCGCATCACGCACCAGGGCATTGATGTTCTCCAGCTCCTGGGCAGTCAGCGGTGTCGACACCGGGCGGTTTTCCGCGTCGATCGACTGCCGCTGATTGACCAGCACCGCCACCGAGAGCCGCTTGATCGTTCCGGTCGGATTGCGCGTCACCCGTACCGTCTTGTCCACCTCGTAGTTCGTGAGGGTCTCGCGGCGGGCGCTGCTGTCTCCGGCTGCGCCGCCGCCGTTGGGCCCCGCACCGGCGGCAGCGCGCGGCGCCTGCGGTGCGCCGTTGATCGGCGCCGTAGCGTTTGCCGGCGGCTGGTTGGTCAAGGCACCGGGGATACCGCCGTTCGCGGCCGCATTGGCGCGTTCGTTGGACTCCACCGACTGCTGGCTGCGGATCGTCGCCGTGTCGGGTGTCTGGTTCGGCTTGTACAACTCGGCGGTGGCCTCGGTCTGCGTGAAATCGAGGTCCGCGGTGACCTGCGCGCGGATGTTGCCGGCGCCGACGATCGGCTCCAGGATGTCCGTGACCCGCCGGGTCAGGGCCGCTTCGATCTGGCGCAGATGACTCAGCTGCGACGGGTCGAGGCCGTTGGCCGTGGTCTCGAAGTCGGAAATCAGCGTGCCGTTCTGGTCGACGATCGACACCTGCTTGGGCCCCATGTCAGGAACCGAGGAGGCCACCAGGTGCAGGATGCCGGCAACCTGCGGGCGCTCGAGCGTGCGGCCGGGATGCAGGGTCAGCAGGACCGAGGCCGAGGGTTTCTGCTGCTCGCGCAGGAAACCGTTCTGCGCCGGGAGGGCCAGATGCACTCGCGCCCCCGAGACGGCCGCCAGGGCCTGTATCGACCGTGCCAGTTCACCTTCGAGGCCGCGCTGGAAGTTGAGCCGTTCCTGGAACTGGGTAGTGCCGAACTTCTGGTTCTCCATCAGTTCGAAGCCGACAGTGCCTCCGCGCGGCAGGCCCTGCGACGCCAGCTTCAGTCGGGCGTCGTGCACCCGGTTGGCCGGCACCATGATTGCGCCGCCGCCCTCGGTGAACTTGTACGGCAGGTTCATCTGCGCGAGCGACGCGATCACCGCGCCGCCGTCCTTGTCGGAGAGGCTCGTGTACAACACCCGCCAGTCCGGCTGCTGCGACCACAGCCAGGCCGACGTGGCCACGGCGATCAATGCGACGACACCCAGTCCGGCCTTGATCTTCTGGGCCATGGGGACCTGGGAAAAACCAGTTGCCGGGAGGACTGCGTCTGCCACGATATCGCTTGAGTTGTTGCGCATGGCACCGATTATTCGGCATCGAAAGGCCGCCATATGCGCCAATTACCGGGTTGTAACCCCGCTATTTCGCGGACGTCGGCGGCGCCATCCGACTAGTATCGGGTCTCCTGGTGCCGCTTGTGCCTTACGCATGCGGGACCGCTCACCCAACCGGCCATGCAGCCATGGAAGTCCGTTTCCCCAGTTCAGCGTTGAAAGCCGCCGCCGATGCCGCGGCTGCCGCCGCTCGTCCCGAGCGGATCAGTCCTGCCCAGGGAGTGCGCCCCACCGACAAGGTCGGGGCCGGCGACGGCGGCTTTTCCACCGTGCTCTCGGGTGCGCTGAAGGACATCAACTCCACCCAGCTCGATGCCAGCCGTCAGCAGCAGGACTTCCAGAGCGGCGTGTCCGGCGCGACCCTCGAACAGACCATGGTATCGATGCAGAAAGCGCAGATCGGCTTCCAGACCGCGGTCACGGTGCGCAACAAGCTGGTATCGGCTTATACCGACATCATGAACATGCAGGTGTGAGGCTGTCTGACGTTCAAAGTCTGCATCCTCGACAGCTGACGAGCTGTGACTGACTGACAGCGCCTGCCTCATTTCGGCCTGCCTGGGCATGCGACGTGCCGCCCGTGCGGGATGCGACGCCTCAATCCAGAACGCCGGGCCGACCTCGCGGCCTACCTGGTCGTGGTCCTGCTGCTGCTGGCAGTCTACGGTTGCCCGCGACGTGAGGGTCCGGCTGCATGATCAACTCTGCGGGGGCTGGACCGGTTTCGGATCTCCCGGATGGTCCGGCTTCACCGGTTCGGCGGGATTGGGGGGCTGTGTGGCCATGATGCGGTACCTCCTGGTTATGTGATCGGTGATCACGATCGTAAGAGGCGTGCTGCCGGCCGCCGCCGGGACAGCACGCGCTCCGGGCGTCTCAGTTCGACCGGGTCTGCATCTGCAGCGACGCCGCAGCGGCCATCGCAAATGCCAAGAGCCCGGCCCGGCGCCCGGTCTCAGGAGCACAGGCCGTACCCAGGGGTGCGGCGCCCCTGCGCCTCAGCAAGGGTGCCTGAGCAGCAGACGCTCCAGCTTGCCCGAGATCGGGTCGCTCTCGGCCCAGGTGGCCAGCATCGAATCGATCAGGGCGCGGCCAGGTTCGGTCGCGATGGCGCGGTCGTTCACCGACAAGGTGACACCCGAGCGTGGCGAGTACGCCACCTGGACCCGATCGC
>JBBRJB010000002.1:0-22050 GCA_038220085.1 Burkholderiales bacterium | reverse complement strand
CGGCGGGGTCCGCCGCCGCCGCCACGACCGCCAGCGGATGCTCCGGTGCGACCGCGACGAAGGTGACTCCCATGATGGTGTCGGCGCGCGTGGTGAATACGTGCAGGCGTCCCTGGTCCACCAGTTGGCCGCTCGCGTCGTGGACCGTGTGCGAAAACGAAAAGCGCACGCCCTCCGATCGGCCGATCCAATTGCTCTGCATCAGCCGCACACGCTCGGGCCAGCCGTCGAGCAGATTGACCTGGTCCAGCAGTTCCTGCGCGTAATCGGTGATCCGCAGGTAGTACATCGGGATCTCGCGTTTCTCCACCGCCGCGCCGGAGCGCCAGCCGCGCCCGTCGATCACCTGCTCATTGGCCAGCACCGTCTGGTCCACCGGATCCCAGTTGACCGTGCCGAGTTTGCGGTAGGCCACGCCTCGCTCCCGCATCTTCAGGAACAGCCACTGGTTCCACTTGTAGTAATCCGGCGAGCAGGTGGCGACTTCGCGGGACCAGTCGATCGCGAGGCCGAGCGGCTGCATCTGCCGCTTCATGTAGGCGATGTTGTCGTAGGTCCACTTCGCCGGCGCGACGTTGTTTTTCATCGCCGCGTTCTCCGCGGGCAGCCCGAAAGCGTCCCAGCCCATCGGCATCAGGACGTTGTAGCCGTTCATCCGCAGATAACGGTACATCACGTCGTTGATCGTGTAGTTGCGCACGTGCCCCATGTGCAGGATGCCGGAGGGATAGGGCAGCATGGAGCATGCGTAGAACTTGCCCTTCGGGAAACGGGGGTCGTGTTCGACGGCCTTGTACGCCGACGTGTCCGACCAGTGCTGCCGGGCGTTCTCTTCAATGCTGGCGGGGTTGTAGCGTTCTTCCATCTCGATTCCGGCGCGAAACCTGGCATTTTAGAGTGATTTTTCGCTCATAATCGCCGCGGTGTGAGCGGGGAGGCTGGCGAGGGTGGATACGAGGGAGGAGAAGTTGCCGCACGCCATGGCGGTTCCGGCAGGGTCGGCGACACTGTGGCGTTCAGAATCCCATCGACTGGTGGCGACGATACTTCGGGAGATATGATGGTCCAGCAGAGCCGCGACGCGCCGGCGTCGCAACCGGCCTTGCCAACCTACCGTGACGTCGAGGCGGCGGCCGCGCGGCTCGAAGGCGTGGCGCGGCGCACGCCGGTGATGACGTCGCGCACGGTAGACCGCCTGCTCGACGCGAGTCTGTTCTTCAAGTGCGAGAACCTGCAGCGGATCGGCGCGTTCAAGTTCCGCGGCGCCTACAACGCGATCGCGCAGCTCGATCCCGAGCGGCGGCGGGCCGGTGTGGTCGCCTTCTCTTCCGGCAACCACGCCCAGGCGGTCGCGCTCGCGGGCAACCTGCTGTCGGTGCCCACCACCATCCTGATGCCGACCGACGCGCCGGCGCAGAAGGTCGAGGCAACCCGCGGCTACGGCGGTCGCGTGGTGACCTACGACCGCTACACGGAAGATCGGGAAGCGATCGGGCGGCGGCTTGCGAGCGAGCAGGGTGCAACTCTCATTCCGCCCTTCGATCATCCGGACGTGATCGCGGGGCAGGGCTGCGCTGCGAAGGAGTTATTCGAGGAGGTCGGTGAACTCGACGTCCTGCTGGTGCCGGTGGGCGGCGGCGGGCTGATCTCCGGCTGCGCGCTGGCGGCGGCGGCGCTGTCGCCCCGCTGCGCGGTGATCGGGGTCGAACCCGAGGCCGGCAACGACGTGCAGCAGTCGCTTCGCCACGGCGAGATCGTCAGGATCGAGACCCCGCGCACGATTGCCGACGGCGCGCAGACGACGGCGACCGGCCCGGTTGCCTTCGGCATCATGCAGCGGCTGTTGCGGGATATCGTCACGGTGAGCGACCCGCAACTGGTCGCCACCATGCAGTTTCTCGCCTCCCGCATGAAGCTGCTGGTGGAGCCGACCGGCTGCCTCGGGGCCGCGGCCGCGCTCGAGCGGGTCGTGCCGTTGAGCGGCTTACGGGTGGGGGTTCTCCTCAGCGGCGGCAACGTGGATCTAGCGAGATTCTGTTCCCTGATTGCCGCGCGCCCTTGAACAGGTTCCTTCCGTTCCTGCGCTGGCGCCACGAGTGGCGCAATCCGCAGGTTGTGCGTGCGGACCTGATGGCCGGCCTGACCGGGGCAGTCGTCGTGCTGCCCCAGGCGGTTGCCTATGCAACGCTCGCCGGCATGCCGATCCAGTACGGCTTGTACGCCGCGATGGTGCCGTGCCTGGTCGCGGCGCTGTTCGGGTCGAGCCGCCTGATGGTGACCGGCCCCGCCAACGCTATTTCCCTGACGACGGCCTACCTGATCTCGCCGCTGGCGGACCCGTTCAGCGCACCTTACGTGGAACTGGTCCTTGTCCTGTGCTTCCTGGTCGGGGCGCTGCAACTGCTGCTGGGCCTCGCCCGTTTCGGCCGCTGGATCGACAAGGTGCCGCATTCGGTGGTGGTGGGTTTTACCGCCGGCGTCGCGCTGCTGATCATCAACTCGCAGATTCCCGTGCTGACCGGTATCAAGGTGCCGAGGGGGTCGTCCATCCTGGAAACCGTCGTCGCGCTGGAGCAGCAGGCGGGTTCGATCCACTGGTTTGCCGTGGCCCTGGGCGTACTCACCCTGCTCGTCATCGTCGCCTGGGGGCCCTGGAATCGTCGCGTGCCGTCGATGCTGGTGGGGGTGGTGGCCGGCTCCCTGGTCGCCTGGTTCGCCCGTGACTGGTGGCCGCTCTGGGCCGTCGTGCCGATGGTCCCGCCGCTGCCGAGCGCGTTGCCGGCGTTCCAGGTGCCGGCACTGTCGCTCGACAGCATCCGCGCGCTGTTTGCCGCGACCCTGGTGATGACCCTGCTCGGCCTGACCGAGGCGGCGGCCATCGCACGGTCGCTGGCCCTGCGCGGCAAGGAGCGGCTGGACGGCAACCAGGAGTTCATCGGCCAGGGCCTGGCCAATCTCGCCGGGAGCTTTTTCTCGGCCTATCCGTCGAGCGGTTCGTTCAACCGCTCCGGCGTCAACATCGCCAGTGGCGCCCGTACGCCGCTGGCGGCCGCATCCGCGGCCATATGGCTGGTCGCGATCCTGGCGCTGGTCAAGCCGCTGGCGAGTTACCTGGCGATGCCGGTGATCGCCGGGCTGCTGCTGGTAGTGGCATGGCGCCTGATCGATTTCCCGGGCATCCGCCACATCTGGGGCCGAACCTGGCGCGAACATGGGGGCGAGCGCACCATCCTGCTGGTGACCGGCCTTGCCACGATCGCCATCTCGCTCGAATGGGCGATCCTGCTGGGATTGCTGACGGCCTACCTCGTGTCGCGCCGCCGGACGTCGCGATGAGCAGTAGCGATGTCATGTTCTGGCTGCTCGATCCGCTGCGTGCCGGAATCACCCAGGCGATCAGCGAATCCGATCGCCTCCACGGCCTGCTGATGACGCTCGCGGCGGGGGTGATGGTGCCGCTGGCTGTGCTCCTCGCCCGTTACTTCAAGGTCCTGCCGGGCCAGGATTGGCCGCGGCAATTGAACCGGCGCACCTGGTGGATCGCGCACCTCGGTCTGGCCTACGCATCCCTGGCCGTTTTCGTAGTGGCCGTCTACATCGTCCTGAAGGAGATGTACCTGACGCCGGACGACGATGCAGGCGTGCGTCATCTCGCCAATCCGCACGGCTGGCTCGGCTGGCTCGCGCTGCTGATGCTGTTCGCGGTGATCTTCAACGGCTGGCAACGGGGATCGACCGGCGGGCCGGGCAAACCGGCGCCGGGCACCCTCGGCCCGCTGCACGGTGTCGCGGGCGACCATTACGACATGACTGCCCGGCGCCGCTGGTTCGAGCGGACTCACAAGATGCTGGGTTACCTGCTGCTCGGCCTGCTCTTCGTCGCCCTGATTTCGGGGCTCTGGCAAGTCAACGCCTCGCGCGGGCTGCTGCTTGGCCTGGGAGCCTGGTGGCTGGCGCTGCTGCTGGTCGCATGGCGCTGGGAGCGTCAGGGCCGTTGCATCGACGGTTACCAGGCCATATGGGGGCCGGGCATGGCGCACCCCGGCAACCGGATTCCCGCATTGGGATCGGGCAGCCGACGATACACCGAAGAGGAGTTCAACCGCCTGTCCTGGGCGCGCCGCCCCGGCCGCGAGAAGACGCCGGCGCCGGTGACTGAAAACGCCGCCGCCAGAACCGGGAGCACGGAACCGGGCGAGGACCGGGCCGCGGATCCGGGCCCGGCAGACGCGGAGAAGCCCGGGCGTACTGTGTAAAATCACAGGGATGCCCGACCTCCTTGCCCACCTGAACCCGCCGCAGCTTGCCGCGGTCACGCTGCCGGCGCAGCATGCGCTGATTCTCGCCGGGGCGGGCAGCGGCAAGACCCGGGTGCTGACCACCCGGCTCGCCTGGCTGATTTCCACCGGCCAGACAAGCCCTGCCTCGGTCCTTGCGGTGACCTTCACCAACAAGGCCGCCAAGGAAATGCTGGCGCGCATCTCGGCGATGCTGCCGATCAGCACCCGCGGCATGTGGGTCGGCACCTTCCACGGCTTGTGCAACCGGTTCCTGCGTACCCACCATCGCGATGCGGGTCTGCCGCAGTCTTTCCAGATCCTCGACAGCCAGGACCAGCTGGCGGCGATCAAGCGCCTGCTGCGCGGACTCAATGTCGACGACCAGAAGTTTCCGCCCCGCAACGTGCAGCACTTCATCAATGGCGCCAAGGACGAAGGGCAGCGACCCGATGACGTGGAGGTCTTCGACGATCACGGCGCGCGACTGGTGGCGTTCTATCGGGCCTATGAAGACCAGTGCCAGCGCGAGGGCGTGGTCGACTTCGCCGAACTGCTGCTGCGCGCCCATGAACTGCTGGAGCGCAACCAGTTGCTGCGCGAGCATTACCAGGCCCGCTTCCGGCATATCCTGATCGACGAATTCCAGGATACCAACAACCTGCAGTACCGCTGGCTCAGGCTGCTCGCCGGCTCGCAGGCGAGCCTGTTCGCCGTCGGGGACGATGACCAGTCCATCTACGCCTTTCGCGGCGCCAACGTCGGCAACATGGCGGCTTTCGAGCGCGACTACGCGCGGGATAACCTGATCAAGCTGGAGCAGAACTACCGATCGCATGCGCACATCCTGAATGCGGCCAACCACCTGATCCGGCAGAACGACCGTCGTCTCGGCAAGGAGCTCTGGACCGACGCCGGCGAAGGCGAGCCGGTGCGGATCTACGAGGCTCTTTCAGACGGCGAGGAAGCGCAATGGCTGCTGGAGGAGATCCGCAGCCTGATCGCCCAGGGCAGCGGCCGTTCGGAAATCGCGATCCTCTATCGCTCCAACGCGCAATCCCGGATCCTGGAGCATGCGCTGTTCTCGGCCGGCATCCCGTACCGGGTCTATGGCGGACTGCGGTTCTTCGAGCGTGCCGAGGTGAAGCATGCATTGGCTTACCTGCGTCTGCTGGAGAATGTCGATGACGACAGCGCCTTCCTGCGCGTGGTCAATCTGCCGGCGCGCGGCATCGGCACGCGCACGCTGGAATTGCTGCAGGACCAGGCTCGGGCCCATGGACTCAGCCTCTATCGGGCGGTGCCCCTGATGCAGGGCGGCGCCAGCGCCAAGCTCGGTCAGTTCGTCATGCTGGTGGAGCGCCTGCGCAGCCAGGCCCAGGGGCTGCCGCTCGCTGAGGCGATCGACCATGTCCTCGAGCTGAGTGGCCTGGTTGGTTTCTACAAGAACGAACGCGAAGGTCAGGAGCGCATCGAGAACCTGCGAGAACTGGTCAACGCGGCCGATGCCTACCTGGCGGAGAACGGCATCGATCGACGGGTGCCCGCCAGCGTCGGGCTCGCCGGCGCGATCGGCGCGGCAGATCCGGGGGTTGTGGAGGCCGGGGCAGCGGTCGATGCGCTGCCGGAAGATGTCGCCGGCGCGCCGTTGGCGCCCGGCGTGAACCAGATTGCCCTGTCGCCACTGGCGGGATTCCTGGCGCACGCCTCCCTGGAATCCGGTGAGCGGCAGGCGGGTGAAGGCGTCGACTCGATCCAGATGATGACGGTGCACGCCGCCAAGGGCCTGGAGTTCAACTCGGTTTTCGTCACCGGGCTGGAAGAGGGGCTTTTCCCGCACGACAACTCCGCCGCGCAGTCCGATGGCCTGGAGGAAGAACGGCGCCTGATGTACGTGGCGATCACCCGGGCGCGCCACCGGCTCTACATGTCCTTCTCTCAGACGCGCCAGTTGCATGGACAGACTCGCTATAACCTCAGGTCCCGGTTCATCGGCGAGTTGCCGGAGCAGGACCTGAAATGGCTGACAGCGCGCGAACGGGGCGGTGGCCGTGACCCCTATGGCGCCGGTCAGGGCGGCTACGGTGGCTATGGTGGCTATGGTGGCTATGGTGGCTACGGCGGCGGGCAATCTTCCGTCAGCGGCTACGGCGGCAATCGCGGCGCCTATCCGGCACGCGCAGTCGCCACCCGGGCCACCAGCTTCGCCGGCGAAAGTGCCTGGCGCGAAGAGACCGGCGTGGCCAATCGCAGCGCGCCGCGCGACTCGCGCTTTCGGATCGGCCAGGGCGTCATGCACGCCCGCTTCGGCGAAGGCGTGGTGACCGGCATCGAGGGAGCCGGTGACGATGCCAGGGTGCAGGTCAATTTCGCCCGGCACGGCGCCAAGTGGCTGGCGCTGGCCATCGCCAAGCTGGAGCCGGTATGAACTTCCGGGGTCGCTGGCCCCGTCAGGGGAGGCTCGGGCGGAGACGCTGCTGCGGCTATAGCGAGTCGACTGCGATCGGGTCGATGGTGTCCCGGTAGGTCGGCCAGAACGAGCAGTAGAGCGCCGCCATCAGCAGCAGGAAGGCCGGCGCCAGCACGAGCGTACCGAATCCGGCGGGCACCAGCGCCAGCAGGATCTGAATCGCCATCGACAAGCCGATCGCCACGGCAAACCAGCCGGCGAAATACATCATGAAGGCGCCCCTGTTGCGCCAGACCGCGATCGCACTGAAGATCAGCGCCTTGATCGGCGGGGTGCGGTGCAGTCCCGCGAACAGCGGCGCGTACCAGAGCGCCACCTGCAGGGGCGTGTACAACACCATGAAGATCAGCGCGGCATAGACGGTGTCCGTGGCCGCCCCGTCGACTGCCTCCCCGGACTGCGCCCCGGTCAGCAGCCGAAGCCACTGGCCCTGGTCGATGGCGGTGGTGGCGAGAAGCGCGAAGACGGTTGCCGCCGCGTTGACGACGCCGATGAGCAGCAGCGATCGCATGATCGCGCCGGATTGCGGACGCAGGCCGGAGAACAGCGTCCAGGGCGTGGGGGGCTTGCCTTCCTGTGCCCGGCGTATCGCCTGCAGATAGCCGAAGGACAACGCCGGCGACAGGACCAGCGGGAGGAAAGCGCCCACCACCGGCGGCGCCGACAGCACCAGCAGCGTGAACAGCATCAGGATTCCCGCGGCGATGAGCGGCATGGGCGACGCGGCCAGGATCACAAAGCCTTCTTTCACCCAGCGCCAGCCTGCCAGCGCGGGGACTCGACGTACCTGCATCAGATGATTTCCATGGACCCGTTTCTGCGGGCGTGCAGGATCCGCTCGAACCAGCGCGGATCCTTGGGGCTCAGTACCTCGGCATCGCGAGGCAGGTAGTGATCATACAGCCGTGACAGCCAGAACCTCAGTGCCGCCGCCCGCAGCATCATCGGCCAGGCCTGCCGTTCGGCTTCCGGCAGCGGGCGCACTGCCTGGTAACCCCGAAGCAAGGCAGCCGTGCGCTCATTGTCGAGCAGCCCGTCGGACTCGCCGACGCACCAGTCGTTGCAGGCGACGGCCAGGTCGAACAGCCACTTTTCTTCGCAGGCGAAGTAGAAATCGATGACGCCGGGCCCGGCGGTTTCGTCGAAGAGCACGTTGTCGCGAAAGCAGTCCGCATGCACGGCGGATGACGGCATGTCGCGGTACTGCGCGGTCAGCGAATAGTCCTGCTGCCGGCGCAGTTCATCACGGAGCAGTTCCGCCTGATCGGCGTCGATCTCCTCCTTCAGGGTTTCAAACGCCGTCGGCCACCACGCCAGGCCGCGGCTGTTTCGCGGCGCGGCGCCGAAGTCACGCGCTGCGAGGTGCATCCGGGCCAGGAGCCCGCCCACGGTCTCGCAGTGTTCTGCCAAGGGATGGGCGACCTGGGCGCCGGGCAGGCGGGTGACCAGCGTTGCCGGCTTGTCGTTCAGGCTGCTCCAGAGCCGGCCATGGCGATCGGTGACCGGCTCGGGGCAGGGAATGGCGTGGGTGGCCAGGTGCTTCATGAGCCGCAGGAAGAACGGCAGCTCCTGCGCCGAAATGCGCTCGATCAGGGTCAGGACATAGGAGCCGCGGTCGGTATCGACGAAGTAGTTGGTGTTCTCGATGCCCTCAGCAATGCCGCGGGCCTGCCGCAGATGCCCGACGTCATAACGTAGGAGCCAGGATTCGAGTTCAGCTTGCGAAACAGCAGTGAAGACGGCCATGAAAGACGTGTTTCACGTCGGGGTTGCGAAAGAGGCAATTCTACTGCTTTGTCATTCTGCGGCCGGGCACGCTTATTGCCACCATCCGCCCATTACAACGCCGGGTATCCGCTGTAACCGTCTCTTCGGCGCCGGCCCGGCATTCATCCAATCCAGACAAACTCCTCAAGGACAACTGTCATGGCTATGAAGCTGAAACGAGTGCCGTCCGGACTCGCCCTCGCCGCCGCGCTGGGCATGGCGGGGTGCGCATCGGTACCGGCGCCGACCGGTGAAATGGCAACGGCGCGCGCTGCCATGGACAATGCCCGCCGCGCCGGCGCCGGACAGCTTGCGCCGGGGGAAATGGGCGAGGCGCAGGACCTGATGACGAGAGCCGAGCGAGCAGAGGTAGGCGAGGACTTCCGCGTTGCCCGGCGTGCGGCCGAACAGGCGCGGGTCACGGCCGAGCTGGCCGAAGAAAAAGCACGGCTCGCCAAGACGACCCAGGCCAAGTCGGAACTGGACGACACCCTCAAGGCTTTGCGTGGTCAGTCAGCCACCACCCCCACGACACGATAGGAGCTGCAATGACGATTCACCAGATTACGGCGGCCGGGCAGCCTGCCGGGTTGCGCTCAACTGCAGCTCTTGCGCCAGGGCGCTGGCGGCTGTTGCTCGGCTCCTGTGCCGTATCCGTGCTGGCCGCTTGCGCATCTCCAGCGCCCAACGCTCGTCTTGCCGACGCGCAGAGCGCGTTTGCTCAGGCCCGGTCGGATACTGCCCGGGCCGAGCTGGCAGCGGCCGAATTGGACCAGGCCAATGCCGCCCTTCAGCGGGCCGAACGGGCCTGGCAGGCGGACGATGACCGCGCCGAAGTCGACCATCTGGCGCTGCTGGCTCAGCGCCGGGTGGAACTGGCGATGACAGCCGCCAGGCGCAAGGAAACGGAAATGGCGATCGACCGCGCCGGGCGGGAGCGCGATGCCATCCAGCTCGGCGCGAGCCGGCGTCAGGTGGATGCCGCCCAGGCGCAGGCCACCACGTCGCAGCTGCAGGCAGCCGACCTGGCCTCGCGCAACGCGGCGCTCGAGGCCGCGGCAGCCGAGCAGAGGCAGCGTGCGGAGGCCCTGGCGAGTCGCCTGCGGGAGTTGCAGGCGAAGGAGACCGAGCGCGGACTGGTCGTGACATTCTCCGACGTGCTCTTCGACACCGGCAGGGCCACGCTGAAGGGAGGCGCCTTGGCTCGCATCGGTCAACTGGGGGATGTCATGAAGGAGTATCCCGAGCGTAACGTGCTGCTTGAGGGCTTCACCGATTCGACGGGATCCGATGAGACCAACCAGCAGTTGTCGGAGCGTCGCGCCCTCAGCGTGCGGCAGGAACTGGTGGCGCGCGGTATCGATCCGAGACGGATCGTGACGCGTGGACATTCCGACCGTTACCCGGTGGCCGACAACAGCACGGCCGCGGGACGTCAGCAGAATCGGCGGGTCGAAGCGGTCCTCTCGGATGCCAAGGGCGAATTGCCGATGCGCCCCTGATGATCACAGATTCAGGTTGAGCTCCCGTTCCTCGCTGGTGGCATAGAAGCCGCGCTGCTGGTAGAAGTCGAAGACGGCCTCGATCACTTCGTCCGGATTGTCGATCACTCGGATCAGCGCGAGGTCGGATTCGGACACCGTGCCCTCGGCGACCTGCACAGTGCGCATCCAGTCGAGCAGGCCCTGCCAGTAACTCGATCCCATCAGGATGACCGGAATCGTTCGGCCGACGCCCGTCTGGATCAGCGTCAGAACTTCCAGCAGTTCGTCGAGGGTACCCCAGCCGCCCGGCATCGCGATGAAAGCGGTGGCGTACTTTGCGAAGGCGACCTTGCGCGCAAAGAAGTGCCGGAAGCTGAGCGAGACGTCCTGATACGGATTGCCGTGCTGCTCGTGCGGCAGTTGCATGTTGAGGCCGACCGACGTCGACTTCCCCTCGAAAGCCCCCTTGTTGGCTGCCTCCATGATGCCGGGGCCGCCGCCTGAGATCACCGCGAAGCCGGCATCCGAGAACTTGCGCGAGAGTTGCACGGTTTCCTCGTACCAGAACTCGCCGGCCTTGATGCGGGCGCTGCCGAAGATCGAGACCGCCGGACGGATGTCGGCCAGCGTCTCGGTCGCCTCGATGAACTCTGAGATAATCCCCAGCACATGCCACGACTCGCGCGCCTTGACCGCGGTCGACCGGTCCGGCGAGGTAATGGCCCGCAACTGCGGCACCTTGAGCTTATTGACCATGTCGCTTATCCACCATGTCACAAAAGACCCTGTTGCTGGTTGACGGTTCGAGCTACCTGTTTCGGGCATTTCACGCATTGCCGGATCTGCGCAACAAGGACGACGAGCCAACCGGTGCGATCCATGGGATAGTCGGCATGCTACGCCGTCTTCGCGACGATACCCGACTTCACGATGACGCCGTCTTCGGGGCCGTGGTATTCGATGCACCGGGTAAGACCTTCCGGGACGAGATGTACGCCGACTACAAGGCCAACCGGGCCGAGATGCCGGATGACTTGCGCCGGCAGATCGTGCCGATCCACGAAATGTCGGTGGCGCTGGGCTGGCCGCTGCTGATGATCCCGGGCATCGAGGCGGACGATGTGATCGGCAGCCTCTGCGTTCAGGCGCGCAGGGCAGGCATGCGCACCGTCGTGTCCACCGGCGACAAGGATCTGGCGCAGCTGGTGGACGAGGACACCGTGCTGGTCAACACGATGACGCGGGACGGTTCGCCCGCGCTCCCGATGGATGCCGAAGGGGTGAGGGCGCGATTCGGCGTGCCGCCGGATCGCATCGTCGATTTCCTCAGCCTCACGGGCGACACGGTCGATAACGTGCCCGGCGTCGACAAGGTCGGGCCCAAGACGGCGGCCAAGTGGATCGGACAGTACGGGTCGCTCGACGCGGTGATGGCCCATGCCGCGGAGGTCGGCGGCAAGGTCGGCGAGAACCTGCGCGCCGCGCTGCAGTGGCTGCCCACCGCGCGCCAGCTGGTCACCGTCAAGACCGATTGCGACTTGTCGCCGTGGATCCGGTCGGTGGAGGATCTCGTTTTCCGGCCGGAAGACCGCGAATCGCTCCTGGTTCTGTTCAACCGCTGGGAGCTGCGCACCTTCGCCCGACGGCTCGAACTGGAGGCGGCGGTAACGCGCGATTCCGGCAAGCTCGCAAACGCCGACCTGCCCGGCGAGCCGGGCGACGGCAGCGCGGCTGTCGCGCCGCCGGACGTGGAGCCGCTGCCTGACGGGCCGACGGACGCCAATGGGCTGCAGGTCGCGTCCACCCACTACGAAACGGTGCTCTCGCTTGAAGATCTTGATCGCTGGGTCGAGCGGATCATGGGGGCGCCCCTGACCTCCTTCGACACCGAAACCACGTCGCTCGATCCGATGCGCGCGGAGCTGGTCGGCTTGTCGCTGGCGATCGAACCGTTCGCCGCCTGCTACGTCCCGGTGGCTCACCGCTATGCCGGGGCGCCGGACCAGCTCGCCCGCGACGAGGTCCTGGCACGGCTCAAGCCGTGGCTGGAGAGCCCCGCGCACCGGAAGGTAGGCCAGAATCTCAAGTACGACATGCACGTGCTGGCCAACCACGGTATCGCCTTCGCCGGGCTCGAACACGACACGCTGCTGCAGTCCTACGTGCTGGAGGCGCACCGCACGCACGGCATGGATGCGCTGGCCGCGCGGCATCTGGACCGCAAGACCATCACCTACCAGGAGGTGGCCGGCAAGGGTGCGCGCCAGATCTGCTTCGACCAGGTCGAAGTGGCGCGGGCCAGCGACTACGCCGCCGAAGACGCCGACGTGACCCTGCACCTGCATCGCACCCTGTTTCCCAGGATCGAGGCCGAGCCGAAGCTGCTTCACGTCTATCGCGATATCGAGATCCCCACGACGCTTGCGTTGCAGGCAATGGAACGCCACGGCGTCCTGATCGACGCCGGCTTGCTCAACAAGCAGTCCGACGAGATCGCCAACAAGCTGATGGCGCTGGAGCGGCAGGCGTACGAAGCGGCCGGCCAGCCCTTCAACCTCGGTTCGCCCAAGCAGCTCAGCGAGATCCTGTTCATTCAGTTGAAGCTGCCGGTGCTCAAGAAAACGGCGGGCGGCACACCGTCCACCGACGAGGAGGTGCTGGAGAAACTCGCCCTGGACTTCCCGTTGCCGAAGATCCTGTTGCAATGGCGGGGCCTGGCCAAGCTCAAGTCCACCTACACCGACAAGCTGCCGAAATCCATCCTGGCTGCGACCGGCCGGGTGCATACGACCTATTCCCAGGCAGTGGCCGTCACCGGACGCCTGGCATCCACCGAGCCCAACCTGCAGAACATCCCGATTCGTACTGCCGAGGGCCGGCGGATCCGCGAAGCGTTCATCGCGCCGCCGGGCCACCGGCTGATGTCCGCCGATTATTCCCAGATAGAACTGCGCATCATGGCGCACATCTCGCAGGACGCCGGCCTGCTGGGAGCGTTTTCCCAGGGGCTGGATGTCCACCGGGCGACCGCCGCTGAAGTCTTCGGCGTGCCGGTCGATCAGGTCAGCAGCGAGCAGCGCCGCTATGCCAAGGTGATCAACTTCGGCCTGATCTACGGCATGAGCGCCTTTGGCCTCGCGTCGAACCTCGGCATCGAACGCGACGCGGCCAAGAACTACATCGAGCGCTACTTCAGCCGCTACCCGGGCGTCGCGGCCTATATGGAGCGCACCCGGGTGCAGGCCAAGCTGCAGGGCTATGTCGAGACGGTCTTCGGGCGGCGGCTGTGGCTGGCGGAGATCAACTCGCCCAACGGACCGCGACGGCAGGCAGCCGAACGGGCCGCCATCAATGCTCCGATGCAGGGCACCGCGGCGGACCTGATCAAGCTGGCCATGGTGGACGTCTGGCGCTGGATCGGCTCGGCACAGTTGAAGTCGCGGCTGATCATGCAGGTCCACGATGAACTGGTGCTGGAAGTACCCGATGACGAAATCCAGTTGATGACGGTGGAATTGCCGCGCCGGATGGCGGGTGTCGCCACCCTGGCCGTCCCCCTGCTGGCCGAAGTCGGGGTCGGCGGCAATTGGGATCAGGCGCACTGACCGATTCAGACGCGCTGTCCAGGAAATTTCTAATGCTGCATCGCACCTTGGTCTTGATTTTGCTTCTTCGACCGGGCGGTGCAACTGCGGGCTAGGATGCCACGCAGGGTATGCCCTAGTCTGAGTCATATTGTGGAATCATGCGCGAACGGGCACAGTGCTGCGCACACCCAAGGTGCACCGAACCGCAATGCCGAGAACCAGGAGAAACACATGACAGTTGATCGAGTCGTCCCCGCCGCCGGGGGGCGCTTTGGACCCTTGCTGCGACGCAGTCTTTGCAGCGCGGCAACCGCCTTTGCCGTGGTCGCGGCCGGATTCGCAGCCGGCCCGGTTGCGGCGCAGGAATTGAAGGTAGCCATGAGTTCGCCGCCGAATTCGATGGATCCGCACTTCTACAACCTGTTTTCCAACATCAACGTCTCGGAGCATGTCTTCGAGTCGCTGATCAAGATGGATGCCGACAGCCGCATCATCCCGTCGCTGGCCGAGTCCTGGAAGCTGATCGACAACCTCACCTGGGAATTCAAGCTGCGCAAGGACGCCAAGTTCCATGACGGATCCGACGTGACGGCGGAGGATGTGGCCTGGTCGCTCGACCGGACCTCCAAGATCGTCAACAGCCCCGGCAAGTTCGACGTCTATACCAAGTCGATCGTGTCCAAGACCATCGTCGATCCCAAGACGATCCGCCTGATCACCGCCACCCCCTATCCGCTGATGCTGTCGGACCTGACCTCCATCTTCATCGTCAGCAAGAAGGCGACCGAGGGCCTGTCGAGCGACGACTTCTCCAGCGGCAAGGGCATGATCGGTTCCGGACCCTTCAAGTTCGTCAGCTTTGCGCGCGACGACCGGGTCGAACTGGTGCGCAACGACCAGTACTGGGGAACGAAACCGGCCTGGAACAAGGTGACCTTGCGCTTCATCCCGCAACCGGCCACCCGTGTCGCAGCCCTGCTCGCCAAGGACGTGGATGCGATCGAGAACGTGCCGACCGCGGACCTCAAGCGGATCCGCGACAGCAAGGACCTCAACTTCTTCTCCAAGGTTTCGCACCGGGTCATCTACTTGAACCTGGACCAGCGCGAAAAGAGCCCGTTCGTGACCGACAAGGACGGCAATGTGCTGGAGAAGAACCCCTTCCGGGACCAGCGGGTGCGCGACGCGATGACGATCGCGATCAATCGCGAGGCAATCAAGGACCGCGTCATGGAAGGCCTGTCCGAGCCGACCAGCAACATGGTTCCGGCGACGCTCTTCGGCCACGTGCCGGAACTGAAGGTGCCGAAGTACGATCCCGACCGGGCCAAGAAGCTGCTGGCGGAAGCCGGCTATCCGAACGGTTTCAGCGTGACCCTGCACGGGCCCAACAACCGCTATGTCAACGACGAACTGATCCTGCAGGCAGTGGCCTCGATGTGGACCCGCATCGGCGTGCCGACCAAGGTGGCGGCCAGCCCGATGGCGGACTTCGCCTCCCGGGTCAGCATCCGGCGCAAGGAGTTTTCCACCTGGCTGCTAGGGTGGGGCGCCCAGACCGGTGAAGTGTCCTCGCCCTTGCGCGCACTGACGGCCTGTGAGAATCCGGAAAAGGGCTTCGGCACCAACAACGGCATGTCCTACTGCAATCCCAAGGCAGACGCGCTGCTGGAGCAGGGCCTGGCGGAAGTGGACGACGCCAAGCGGCTGAAGCTGTTCCAGGAGGCCGTGACCATGGTCATCAAGGACGGTGCGTTCATGCCGATCCACCAGCAGGTGACGACCTGGGCGGCGCGCAAAGACATCGACTACGTGCCCCGGACCGACGAGCGGACTTACGCACACAACTTCAAGCCGAAATAATGACGCCCCCGAAGCGGCCTTCGGCCGCTTCCCCCACTGGGGGCGCCGGCAGCGGCCGGGCGGAGCCCGATCCGCGCCGGCTGCTGGGTGTGTGGCGCTGTATCGCCGGCTGATCGCGGGGGCGCGGAGCGATGCTTGCGTTCATTATTCGTCGCGTCCTGCAGAGCGTCGTCGTGCTGCTGGCGATGTCGGTCATCGTCTTCGCCGGGGTCAGTGTGCTGGGCGATCCGGTGGAGGTGATGATCAGCCCGGATGCCACCCAGGCCGAGCGCGAAGCGACCCGCGTCGCCATGGGGCTGGACAAGCCGGTGCCGGTACAGTACTGGCGCTTTCTGACCGGTGCCCTGTCGGGGGACCTCGGCAAGTCCTTCGCCTACGGGGCGCCGGCGGTGGACCTGATCATTGAGCGGATGCCGGCGACATTCGAACTTGCGATCGCGGCGATGCTGATCGCCATCGTATTCGGCATTCCACTCGGCCTGTGGGCCGGCCTGCGGCCGAATTCGGTCGCGGGCAAGACCATCATGACCGGCTCGATCCTCGGCTTTTCCCTGCCGACGTTCTGGGTCGGACTGATGATGATCATGCTGTTTTCCGTCTACCTCGGCTGGCTGCCGACCAGCGGCCGGGGGGATACCGTGTCGGTGATGGGCATCAGGCTGTCGTTCCTGACGCTGGACGGGTTGACCCACCTGCTGATGCCGGCGCTGAATCTCGCGCTGTTCAAGCTGTCGCTGATCATCCGCCTGACTCGAGCGGGCACCCAGGAGGCACTGCTCCAGGACTATGTGAAGTTCGCGCGCGCCAAGGGTCTGTCCGCCAGCCGCGTCGTCGGGGTCCACGTGCTGAAGAACATCATGATCCCGATCGTGACGGTGATCGGTCTCGAATTCGGCGGCGTCATCGCGTTTGCCATCGTGACCGAAACCATCTTCGCCTGGCCCGGCATGGGCAAGCTGATCATCGATTCCATCGCCGTGCTCGACCGGCCGATCATCGTCGCCTACCTGCTGGTGATCGTGATCATGTTCGTCGTCATCAATCTGGTGGTCGACCTGCTCTATTCCGTGCTCGATCCCCGGGTCAGGCTGGCCAATGAGTAGACCGTTGTGAAAGAAAAAGTCATCGCGCGGTTACCGGGGGGGCAGGAGCCGGCCCAGGACGGTGGTGCCGACCTGCCGCGCGCGGGAGCGCCCGCGACGGCCCGCGAGCAGACACCCCTGCAGCGCCATTTCGCAGAGTATTGCGAAAGCAGGATTGCAGTAGCGGGACTGGTCGTGCTCGTGCTGCTGTGCCTGCTGGCGCTCTTCGCGCCCTGGGTCGCGCCCCAGGATCCCTACGACCTGTCCCGGCTCGACATCATGGATTCGCGGATGGAACCGGGCAAGCAATCGATGGACGGACTGACCTTCGTCCTCGGCAGCGACGGCCAGGGGCGTGACATGCTGAGCGCCATCATCTATGGCCTGCGGATCAGCATCGGCGTGGGTGTCGCTTCAACCCTGATCGCGCTCGCCATCGGCATGACCGTCGGTCTCCTGGCAGGCTATGTCGGCGGCCGCACCGAAGCCGTGATCATGCGCATCGCCGACATCCAGCTGTCCTTCCCGGCCATCCTGCTCGCACTGGTACTGCTGGCGCTCCTCAGGCCCGGTCTCAGCAATATCGTGATCGCCCTGGTGGCGGTGCAGTGGGCCTACTACGCCCGCACCACGCGCGGCGCGGCGCTGGTCGAGCGCCGCAAGGAGTACATCGAGGCTGCCCGCGGTCTCGGGCTGTCGCCGCTGCGGATCGTCTTCCGGCACCTCCTGCCCAACTGCCTGCCGCCGTTGATCGTGGTGGCGGCCCTGCAGGTGGCCTCGGCCATCGCCCTCGAGGCGACCTTGTCCTTCCTGGGCCTCGGCGTGCCGGTGACCGAACCTTCGCTGGGCCTGCTGATTTCCAACGGTTTCCGGTACCTGCTGTCGGGGCAGTACTGGATCAGTTTCTTTCCCGGGGTGGCGCTGCTGATCACGATCGTCGCCATCAACCTGGTCGCAGACAGGCTTCGCGACGTGCTCAATCCCCGTCTTCAGACGCACTGAGAGGGCGGCGCCGATGATTCCCACCCTGGCCGTCGAGCAATTGCAGACCCACTTCTTCACGAAAGCGGGCGTTGCGAAAGCGGTCGACGGCGTGGATTTCAGCGTGAACCCCGGGGAAATCATGGGGCTGGTCGGTGAGTCGGGCTCCGGCAAGTCCATGACAGGTTACTCGATCATCGGCCTGGTGGACGAGCCGGGACGGATCGTCGGCGGCCGGATTCTCCTGAAGGGCGAGGACCTGCGGCAGTATTCCCAGCAGCAGTTGCGCCAGATCCGAGGCAATCGCATCGCGATGATCTTCCAGGATCCGATGATGACCCTCAATCCGGTCCTGCGCATCGATACCCAGATGATCGAGGCGATCACGGCGCACCATCGCATCTCGCGGGCTGCGGCGCGTGAGCGGGCGCGCGAGTCCCTGGCGCGAGTCGGCATCCCGTCGCCGGAAGAGCGCCTCGGCGCCTATCCCCACCAGTTTTCCGGCGGGATGCGCCAGCGTGTGGCGATTGCAATCGCCCTGCTGAACAAGCCCGACCTGATCATCTGTGACGAGCCCACCACGGCGCTGGACGTCACTATCCAGGGCCAGATCCTGTTCGAGATGCAGAAGCTCTGCCGCGAGTCGGGAACGTCGCTGATCTGGATCACCCATGACCTGTCGGTCATCGCCGGACTCGCCGACTCGGTCAGCGTGATGTACGCCGGCCGCATCGTGGAGGCCGGGCCGGTTGCGGACGTCCTCGAGGCGCCGCGCCATCCCTACACCGCAGGCCTGATCGCTTCCACGCCGGCCGCGGCTGCACGCCTGGGTCGCGCCCGCGGACAGCCGCTCGCGCAGATTCCCGGCATGACGCCGTCGCTGCTGAAGTTGCCTGCGGGTTGCGCCTTCCGGCTGCGCTGCCCCCGCGCCACCGACATCTGCATGACCGAGCCGCCACTGCTGGTAAGCGAAGGCCGCGATCATGCACGGCTCGCCTTGCGCTGCTTTCATCCTCTGTCCGCGGCTACCGCGGCGAGCGGAGTCTGAAGCGGTGTCGGCGGTACCGGTTCCCTCTGAAACGGCACCCCTGCTGGAATTGCGCGGCGTGTCCAAGCGCTTCGTCAAGCGGCTTGACATCGCAGGTCAGGCCGCGCGCCTGCTGGGCGCCAACCTCAGTGAAGAGGTTGTGCACGCAGTGGACCGGGTGGACCTGGCGGTCCGGCCGGGCGAGGTGGTAGGCCTGGTCGGCGAATCCGGCTGCGGGAAGTCCACTCTCGGCCGGCTCGCGGTGGGCCTGCACACGCCGACCGCCGGATCCCGGCTGTGGAAAGGAGTCGACGTCGCGAGCGCGCCTCGGGTCGCGCGCAGCGCCCGGCTCGCAATCCAGATGATCTTCCAGGATCCTTATGCCTCCCTGAATCCGCGGATGCGGGTCAACGACATCGTCGGCGAGGCGCCGGTCGCGCACCGGCTGATCGCCAAGGCCGAGCAGAGCGACTATGTCGCCGACCTGCTGACCCGGGTCGGTCTCGACGCCTCCCTGGCGCGGCGTTTTCCGCACCAGTTCTCCGGTGGGCAGCGCGCCCGGATCGGCATCGCAAGGGCGCTTGCGGTCAAGCCCGACTTCCTGGTCTGCGACGAGGCGGTGGCCGCCCTCGATGTCTCGATCCAGGCCCAGGTGCTGAATCTGTTCATCCGCCTGCGCGACGAATTGAATCTGACCTATCTGTTCATCAGTCACGACCTCGGCGTGGTCCGTCACCTGTCGGACCGGGTCGTTATCATGTACCTCGGGCGGGTGGTGGAATCGGCCCCGGTCGAGCAGTTGTTCGAGGCGCCGAACCATCCCTACTCCCAGGCGCTGCTGGCCGAGGCGCCAACGCTCGAGGTCCGCAAGAAGACCTTCGTGGCGATCCAGGGGGAGATTCCCTCGCCCTTGCATCCGCCTTCGGGCTGTCACTTCCATCCGCGCTGCCCGATGGCGACACAGGTTCCGAGCAAGCGCTGCAGCCGTGAAGTTCCCGCGCTGCGCGAGATCGCCCCAGGCCGATTCTCGGCCTGCCACTTGAATGACGGTCGCTGAAACACGACCCACGGCCATGACGATCACCGCCCCCGGACTGAGACACCTGTGCGAACTCATCGTGGATGTTGCTGCGCCGCTGGAGCTGGGGGACTCGCCCAGGGGACGGCGCCGGATCATCCCGCCCTCCCGAGGTTCTCGCCGCCCTGGTGCGGGGCGAGCCGGTGGACCCGACGCTCTACAGCATGCGCACCCAGCCGCGCTTCGAGACCGGTGACCCCCGCTATGCCTGGCTCAACCGGATGATTGCGGTCGGTATCGGCGTGCGGGAGCCGGCTGCCGTGCGGATAAGCGTCTTCGAAGTGCTCTGAGTCAACGGCCGCCGGTGACGTCCAGGATTGCGCCGGTCACGTAGGATGCCCGGTCGCCCATGAGCCAGACGGCCGCCTGCGCGACTTCCTCTGCGCTGCCGGCCCGCTTGAGCGGAACCGTGGGCGCCAGTCGTGCGAGTTTTCCGACGGCGCCTTGGCTCTCGTGGATCGCCGTGTCGATGAGGCCGGGGCGGATCGCCACCACCCGGATGCCTTCTTCCGCGACCTCGCGAGCGAGCCCGATCGTCATGGTGTCGATCGCGCCCTTGCTGGCCGCGTAGTCGACATATTCGCCCGGTGAGCCCAGCCGGGCGGCTCCCGAAGAGATGTTGACGATCGTGCCGCCTTTGCCCCCGTGGCGGGTGGACATCCGGCGGACCGATTCGCGGGCTGCCAAGAAGGCGCCCAACACGTTGATGCGCAGTACCCGCATGATCCGCTCGGCGTCCATTTCGTCGACCCGCGCTGCCGGTGCCACCACGCCGGCGTTGTTGATCAGCGCCGTGACCGGCCCGAGTTCGCGGTCGCAGGCCTCGAACAGGCGCACGATCTCCTGCTCGCTCGAGACATCAGCCTGCACCGCGGCGGCGCGCCCGCCGTCGGCGACGATCGCCGAGACGACCGCCTGGGCGGCCTGCCGGTCACGGGTGTAATTGACGCACACCGCGTAGCCTGCCTGCGCCGCCAGCCGCGCGCAGGCGGCACCGATGCCGCGGCTGCCGCCGGTCACCATCACCACCTGGTCTGTGGACTGCTCCATTTCATCTCCATGTCAAATGCCGTCGAGCCGATGTCGTGATCCTTGAGTCTTTTCCGGAATCGGCTGGTCAGGTCGAATGGTAATTCGCCTTCGTACCGCGTGAAGGTGTTCGACGACCTCGGAACGCCGCTCGTCCTGGGCGAGACCAACCTGCGCCGTCCGCATCGGCATCGCACCCGCCGACATCCGACTGCTCGTCGTCTGATCACGACGTGCGGCGCTTCGGTTGCCATCGGCCGGGCGGCCGGCACGAGTGCGACAATCGGGAAACCCGAACTGGAGGAACCGTCATGCAGACCCGCTCGGTCTACCGTTTCACCGCCCGCCGTTGCGCCACCCTGAGCTTGCTCTCGGCGCTGGCCGGGAGCCTGCTGGCCCTGCCTGTGACGGCAGCAGCCCTGGACCTGTCCGCCATCAGCAGCACGGAAGCCACCGGCGCCGTCAAGGCTGCGTTGGAGAAGGGCTCTGCCGCCGCCGTGGCCAGTCTCGGCGTCGAGAATGGTTTCCTCGGCAATCCCGCAGTGAGGATTCCCTTGCCCGACGGCCTCAAGCAGGCGGAAAGCGTCATGAAGTTCATGGGCAGGCAGCAGCAGTTCGACGAGCTGGCGGTGAGCATCAATCGCGCGGCCGAATCCGCCGTCGCGCTGGCCAGGCCCTTGCTGATGTCGGCGATCCAGTCGATGAGCGTGAGAGATGCCAAAGCGATCATCACCGGTGGCGACGACGCGGTGACCCGCTTCTTCCGGGACAAGACCGAGGGCGACCTCGCCGCGAAGTTCCTGCCGATCGTCAAGCGGACCACCGACAAGGCGGGGCTGGCCCAGCAGTACAACAGCCTGGCGGGGCAGGCGGCAAGCTTCGGGGCGATCAAGGAAGAAGACGCGAAGATCGAGAACTATGTGACCGGAAAGGCGTTGGCCGGCCTGTTCCAGATGATCGCCGAGCAGGAGCGTGCGATTCGCCAGGATCCGGTCGGCACCGGCTCAGCCCTCCTGAAGAAAGTCTTCGGTGCGCGCTGACCATCCTGCCGCAACCGGAGCGCCTGCCGGATGACCTCGCTGGCGGGCCGGGTCGGACTGATCGTGGCGGTGGGGGCGTCGGCAGGCGCCAGCGTCGGCAAGGTTCCGATCTCGCTGCCGGTGCTCAGCGATGCTTTCGGCATGTCGCTGTTCCAGGCGAGCCTGACGATTTCCTTCTTCCTGCTCGCGGCAATGCTGGTCGGCGTGTTCGGGGGGATGCTGGCCGACCGCTTCGGGCAGCGTCGCGTCATGATGCTGGGCCTTGTCGTCAGCGCCGCGGGTGGCCTGCTCGGCGCGGCGAGCACTTCCGGCACCATGCTGCTGGTCAGTCGCGCCGTGGAGAGCTTCGGCTTCATCGCCACGGT
>JBBRJB010000001.1:0-23372 GCA_038220085.1 Burkholderiales bacterium | reverse complement strand
GCTCCGTGTCAACGTACGCACATACACAAACAAGGATAAATCCATGAAAACAGTCAATCTCCTGGCAGCAGGCGCGCTCGCAGCCCTTTCCGCCTGCTCGTCTCCCATGATGAAATCCGATTCGATGAAATCCGAGCCGATTAAATCCGAGCCGATGAAGTCCGAGGCCGCTCCTTCGGTCATGGTCGGCGGTGCGGCGATGTACCCGAACCGGGACGTCATCGACAATGCCGTGAATTCCAAGGATCACACGACCCTGGTGGCGGCGGTCAAGGCCGCGGGCCTGGTCGAGACGTTGAAGGGTCCCGGCCCATTCACCGTATTCGCCCCCACCAACGCGGCGTTCGCGGCGCTTCCGGCCGGAACGGTCGACACACTCCTGAAGCCTGAAAACAAGGCCAGTCTGACCAAGGTACTGACCTATCACGTGGTGTCCGGCAAGGTTGGCGCCGCCAAACTTGGCGAGGAGATCTCCGCAGGGGGCGGCAAGGCGACGCTGAAGACAGTGTCAGGCGGGACGCTGACGGCTTCGAGGCAGGGCGGCGGCATCGTGGTGATGGACGAGTCCGGGGGCGCGGCGCGGGTCACGATTGCCGACGTCAATCAGTCCAACGGTGTTATTCACGTGGTCGACGGGGTACTGCTTCCCCGATAGTGGGAGGCAAGACCAGAACGAGCCGACTCAAGTTCGCGGTGAGCCGCCTGGATAGTCCCTACTGCTTCTTCCGGAGCTTCCAGAGAGTGGTGCGTGAGATGCCGAGGTGGCGGGCCGCTTCCGATACCCGTCCGCCCGCGAGCGCCATGGCACGTTCAATCTGATCCAGGTCGGCGCGGTCCCGCGCACCCGCCAGCGAGGCCGGCTGCGGCTGGTCCAGCCGCCGTTCCGGGAAGAAGTCCGTATCCTCGAGCGATTCGGAATCCGCCAGCGCGACGGCGCGCTCGATCCGGTTCCGGAGTTCGCGAACATTGCCCGGCCAGTCGTGTGCCACCAAGGCAGACAGGGCGGCCTCGCTCAGGACCGGATTGGGACGCTGCATTCGCCGCGCCGCCTCCTCCGCGAAACGTCCTGCCAGCACCACGACCTCCGCAGCGCGCCGCCGAAGCGGCGGCAGGTCGATCTCCACCACCGCGAGGCGGTAGTAGAGGTCTTCTCGAAACCGTTTCGCAGCGACAAGTGCCCGCAGATCGGCGTTGGTGGCGGCAATGATCCGGCCGCTGAATCGCTGGTCCTGCCTGCCTCCCACGCGGCGGAAGGTTCCGTCGTTCAAGACGCGCAGCAGCGTGGTCTGCAGCGGCGTGTCAAGTTCCCCGATCTCATCGAGGAAAAGGGTGCCCTCTCCTGCCTCCTCGAAAAAGCCCGCGTGGGCGGATACCGCGCCGGTGAAGGCGCCGCGTTCGTGCCCGAAGAACTGGCTTTCCACCAGTTCGTGGGCGATGGCGCCGCAGTTGACCGCCACGAACGGCTGGGCCGCGCGCCGCGACCGCTCGTGGACCATCCGTGCGGCCACTTCCTTTCCGGCGCCGGTCTCGCCGCGCAGCAGCACCGGCAGGTCGGTGCCCGCCACCCGCTGCAGGTCTGCCGCGACCGCGGCGGTGGCGGGCGACAGCCCGAAGGGGAGGGCTGCCGGGGCCTCCGCGCCCGCGGCACCGGTGGCGGCCTTTCCGGTCGCGAGCGCGCGCAGCCGGTCGATCAGCGCGTCCACGTCGTAGGGCTTCGTCAGGTAATCGTCCGCGCCCGCACGCACCAGCCGCACGGCCTGCTCGATGTCGGCGAACGCGGTGGCAAAGATGATCGGCGTGCCTCCCAGGTAGCGCAGCGCATCGCGGTAGAGATCCTCGCCGGATCCATCGGGCAGTCGGATGTCCGCCAGCACGAAGTCGGGCTTGCGGCGGCGCAGTTCGGTCACCGCCGCGGCGCAGGTCTGGGCCCAGCGCACCTCGATCCCCTCGAGCCTGAGCCGCTGCACCAGCGCGCCGCCCAGGACGCGGTCGTCTTCGATCAGGAGCACGTCAAGCGTCGGCGTCTGCACCGGTCATACCTCCTGCGAAAGACGCGGCGCTGCCCACGGGCAGGCGCAGCGCGATGTGGGTGCCGCCCTCCGAACGGGAGTTGACCGACACCCGCCCTCTAAGCCGCTCGACCAGGCGGACGATGATGGCCACCCCGAGCCCCGGGTTGCCGGGCGGCGGTACGCCCGATGTGATGCCCCGCGCCAATTCTGCTTCCAGGCCCGACCCCTGGTCGATGACCTCGAGCAGGAGGATATCCTGCTGCAGGCGCCCGCGCAGGATCACTACCCCGCCGGGTGAGGTCGCGCGCACGGCGTTCAGCAGGAGATTCAGCAGCAGCTGACGGACCTCCGTTGCCGGAACCCCGACTTCCACGGGAAGGTCCGCGTCGACTTCGACGGTGACGTCCCGGCGCCCGGCGTCTGCAGCCGCCAGCAGTCGCACGTCGTGCAGATCCTGCAGCCGCAGGCGCCGCGCCGCGGTGGTCGGGCGGTGGGTCTTGAGCGTGGCGTCCGTAACTTCCTGCAGGGCGACGACCCCGCGCTCGATGAAATCGACAGCCTCGGTACGGGCCTCGGGCTGCTCGCCGAACTTGCGCAGCGTTCCGATGGCGGTCGCGATCCCGCCCAGCGGATTGCGGATCTCGTGCGCCAGCGTGGCGGCGAGCCGGCCGATTACGGCGTCGCGCTCCTGGTCCACCAGCCGGCCGAGCATCGCTTCGCGCTGGGCGGCGTTCTCCGCCATGCGGTTGAACGCCTGGATGAACTGCGCCATCTGCGGATCATGAGCCGGGATCAGCTGCGCCGCGATCGGCTGCGGCAGTTCGCCTTCGGCGAGGACGAGATGCTTGGTCATCAGCGTGACCGGGCGCTGCAATTGCCGCGCCAGGAGAAACCCGATCGCGGCGCAGACGGCACTGAACAGCAGGTCGAAAAGCAGCAGGGTCCAGCGCAGCTGACGGCGCTCCTGCACGAAGCCGGTGATGTCGAGATTGGCGACGATCGTGCCGGGTCCGTCGCTGCCGGCCGCAAGCGGCAGGTACCGCCAGACCCAGACGCTGCCGTCGTCGACCGACATGTCGGCGCCGCCTGCCTGGAGAGCGGCGGGCGGCTGCCAGGCGGGCCCATCGCCACCGCCGGTGTCTTCGCGCTGCGCCTGCGCGATCAGCCGGCCGCCCGCGTCGATCACGGCCAGCCGGCGATCCTTGATACCGACATGGACCGCCAGCGCCCGCTGCAGCACGTCCGTCATCGCCGTGACGTCATTTTGCGCAAGGGCGGGCATGAGTGCAGCGGCGAGGCCGTCGAGGTAGACCTGGCCGATCCGCTCCATCTGCGCTTCGAGTTGGCTGGCCGAACTGCGGATGGCGACCTGGGTGGTTGCTACCGCCGCAAGGAAGATGAGCACCGCCACCAGCAGAGGCAGGCGGAGCGTGAGCGGCAATCTGCTGAACCACAGGAGCATCGGCGAGGCCACATGGCTGACTCAGGTGGCTACGGTATCAGCTGTCGATCCCAGCACGACGATCTCCCTGCTCAGTCCTGCCCAGCGCAACCTGCGCTTCACATTCACCTTCAACTCCAGCACGCCCTGGTCGAACCAGCCGACAGGGGCGACGGCGAGAATACTGTCCGATGGCGCCAGTGCCGCCAGGATGCGCGCCGGACGCCCCTCCTCCAGCCGGACTGCCCAGCGCAGGCCGGAGCGGCCCGCCATCTCTTCGAAGCGCTGGATCACATCGGCGGCGGCCTGCCGGGCCAGCCGGATCCGGCGCTCCCGCATCTGCTGGGCGTGCCAGCCGCCGCCAATGGGGACCGGGCCGACGTTGCTGAGGCGGTGAATGTCGATGATCGCGACCCCGCACAGCACCGCGTCGTGGCGGCGTGCCAGTTCGATGGCCTGGGCTACCGCCGCCTCCAGCAGAGGGCCCTGCGCCAGAGCCAGCACGATCGTTTCCGTGCCTTCCGTCCGGGGCTTTTCGTCCAGCACGGCGGCATCGCTGCCGAAGCCTCCGCGAGGCAGCACCCGATGCAGGGCGTCGCCGGCATTTCCCTGCCAGAACGGGGCGCCGCCGACATAGGCAGCCCGGCCGAGCAGGTGCCCTGCGACCGGCGTCGTGAGCAGGAGGAAGACCAGCGCAATCACGACCTTTGCCCAGGTGCCGCTGGAGCCGTCGGCGAAACCGACGCCGATGAGGACCAGTCCGCAGCCGACCACGCCGGCCTTGGTGGCGGCATGCATCCGCATGAAGAAGTCCGGCAGGCGCAGTACGCCGGCGGCGGCCACCAGGCACAGGGCCGCACCGGCGACCAGGAACAGGGCACTCAGCCACAGCATCATGATCCGCCCTCCTCGCGGACGGAGCCGCGCTCGATGAAGGCCGCGAAGGCGACGGTGGCCAGGAAGCCGACCAGGGCTACGCCCAGCGCGACATCGACGAAGGCCATGGAGCCGGAGACGACCGCGGCCAGTGCCGCCGCGGCCACCCCCAACAGGGACAGCATGTCCAAGGCCACCACCCGGTCTGCCACATGCGGGCCCCGGACGATGCGTACCCCCGCCAGGAACATCGCTGCGACCAGCAGCAGCATGCACAGGGCGGTGGCGATTTCGAATGCGCTCTCAGAATTCATCGACGTGTCTCCTTGGGTATGGGTGAAGACTCATGGAAGGACCTCCCTGACGCGCCGTTCGAATCCCGACTTGATCAGCGGGACGGTGTCGTCCGAGAGATTCATGACATGGATATAGAGCACCTTGCGGTCGTCGGACACGTGCAGGCTGGTGGTCCCGGGGGTCAGCGTGATCATGTTCGCGAGCAGCGCAATGCCGGCGTCGCAGCGTACGTCGAGCGGGATCGCCACGATGCCGCTGCGCCGCGAGCGGGCCGGATGCAGTACCGTCAGCACCACATCCTTCACGGAAAAGAGCAGCTCGCGCAGGAAAAGCCAGCCCAGCGCGAGCCAGGCCGCGGTGGTGTCGAGCAGCTTCATGGCTCGATCTCCTTGAGGTTGAGGGGTGCGGCCGGGGGCGGCTGGGCGCCGAGCACCGCTTCCATATAGCCGAGGGGTTCGAGCAGCTGGTTGGCAGCCCGCATGGAGAAGTCCACGAAGGGCTCGGCGGCCAGGCCGATGGTGAGGGTGATCGCGGCAAGCGCGCCGATCGGCAGCAGCATCGCGGCACGGGTTGCCGGTGCGGACCGCCACCGGCGCTGGGCCTCCCCGGATGAGTCGGGCGAAGGCTTCCAGAACGCCTCGTTCCAGATCTTGACCATCGAGTAGAGCGTGAGAAGGCCCACCACCAGCGCCACCGCCGCCAGGACGACATGGCCCGCGTCGAGGCTCGACTTGATGACGATGAACTTGGCCCAGAAGCCGGATAGCGGCGGTATGCCGGCGAGCGAAAGCGCCGGCACCAGGAAGAGCACCGCTAGCAGGGGTGCGCTGCGATGCAGACCGCCGGAGCGGGTCAGATCGAAGGAGCCGCCTGCGAGCCGGATCGCGCCCGCCAGCAGGAACAGGTTGGCCTTGACCACGATGTGGTGCAGCACATAGAGTATCGATCCGGCCAGCGCGAGCGGCGTCGCAACGGCCAGGCCGACCAGCATGTAGCCGATCTGGCTGATGATGTGGAACGACAGGATGCGGCGGATGTCGAAATGCGACGCGGCGCCCAGCACACCCGTCACCATGGTCAAGCCGGCAATCCAGGCGATGATCGGCCCGGTGTAGCCTGCGTCGCCGGGAAAGACAAGGGTGAACATGCGGATGAGCGCGTAGACGCCGACCTTGGTGAGGAGCGCCGCGAAGATCGCCATGACCGGCGCGCTGGCGGTGTGATAGGACGCGGGGAGCCAGAAGAAGAGCGGGAAGAGGGCCGCTTTGGCGCCGAAGGTGACCAGCAGCAGCATGGCGAGCGTCGTAACCAGCCCCTGGTTCTCCAGCGCCGGCAGGATGCGCGCGAGGTCCGCGAGGTTGAGCGTGCCCGTCGCGCCGTAGAGCATCCCGATGGCCATCAGGAACATCGTCGTGGCCACCAGGTTGAGCGTCACGTACTTGACGCCCGCGTCGAGCTGCTCGCGGCTGCCGCCGACCACCAGCAGGCCGAAGGAGGCGATCAGCATCACCTCGAACCAGACGAACAGGTTGAACAGATCGCCCGTCAGGAAGGCGCCGCTGACGCCCAGCAGGAGGCCGTGATACAAAGGATGGTAGAAGGATCTCCCGCGATCGCCGGCGCCGTCGACCATTCCGTACACCGACACGGCGACCGCCATGATGCCGGTGATCACCACCATCGCGCCGGAGAACAGGTCGGCGACCAGGCTGATACCGAAAGGTGCGCGCCAGGCGCCGAGGTCGGTCGCGATCACGCTGCCGTCATACACCCTTGCCAGCAGTGCGATGGCCGTCGCCAGCAGCAGCACGCTGCCGGCCAGGCTCACCAGCCGCTGCGCCCGCGCGTGACGCCACAGTACGGCGCAGACGGCCAGCGTCAGCAGCGACACGCCGAGCGGCAACGTGAGCAGCAGATGATCGTTCACCGGTCCTTCCTTTCGGCCGTCGCCGCCTTCCTCTCGACCGTCGCCGTGGCGACGGGCTCAGCCGCACGCATCGCGTCCGTGTCCATCGTTCCCAGCGCCCGATGGGCGTTCTGGAAGAGGACCATGGCGTAGACCACCAGCGCGAACGAGATGACGATGGCCGTCAGGATCAATGCCTGGGGCAGGGGATTCGCGCTGACTGCTAGGGCCAGCTGCCCCTCCGGCACCAGCGGCGGCTGGTTTGAACGCAGCCTGCCGGCAATGAAGAAGCTCAGGTTGGCGGCGTTGCTCAGCACCAGCAGGCCGAGCAGCATCCGCAGCAGATTGCGCGACAGCAGCAGGTAGGCTGCCACTGCAACCATGACGCCGAAGGCTGGAATGAATAGCGGTTCCATGTCAGTCGTCCGTGCCGTCAGGCGCATCGCCCGACACGCGCGAGAGGCCCCGTGCGGTGTCGAGGTAGGGGTCCAGGAAAGCCAGCACTGAGCCGGCGACGGCGAGATAGACGCCGCAGTCGAAAAGAACCGGCGTGCCGAGCGCGAAGCCGGCGGCGTCGACCCACTGGTGGGTGAGGAACGGCGCTTGCAGCCACAGGGCGGGCAGGCCCGACAGCACCGCCAGCAGCAGGCCGGTCGCGGCGATCGAGATCGGCCTGATCCGCAGCAACCGGGCCATCGAGCGGCGTCCCCGCGGCAGCGAATGGACGGCGACGCCGGCGGCGGCCACCAGCCCCCCGACAAATCCGCCGCCTGGCTCGTTGTGGCCCCGCAGGAGCAGCCAGATGGAAAATGCGAGAGAGAGCGGCAGCAGCAGGCGACCGCCGACCTGGAGGATCAGCGAGTTCATGGATGCTCCTGTGCAAGGGGCTTGTCCGGGTCCGCGCGCCGCTGCTTCACGCTGCTCAACAGCGCCGCCGCCGCGAGTGCTGCAAGCGCCAGAACGGTGATCTCGCCAAGCGTATCCAGCGCGCGGAAGTCGACGATGATCACGTTGACCAGATTGCGGCCATGGGCCAGGGGCACGCTGACCTCGCGGAAATAGTCGGACAGTCGTGCGTCGAACGGTTCCGCGACGGCGGCCATCAGCACCGATGCGGCGGCGATTCCGAGGACGGTCGCCAGCACCGCATCGCGGCGCCGTTGCGCCCTGCCGCGGCTGTCGACTTCGTGGAACGGCATCCGGCCGATGATCGCCAGCAGCAGGACCAGCGCGAGCGCTTCGACCGAGAACTGCGTGAACGCCAGGTCGGGGGCGCCGTTGAACAGGAAGGTCAGGGCCAGGCCGAAGCCGACCATGCCGGCGGCCACGATGCCTGCGGTGAAGGTGCCGGCCCAGGCCACGGCAAGCGCGGCAAGAGTCAACAAGGCCGGCAGGACCAGTTCCGGGGTGAGGGCCGTCCATTCCCTTGCCGGCCAGGCGAAGCCGTTTTTCAGGCTCATCGTGACAAGAATCGCGGCGGCGACGACTGCGAAGGTGACGCGGAGGTAGCCGCGCAGGCTCCCATGCTGGATGCCGCGGGTCTGCCAGGCCGCCAGCCGCTGCAGGCCCGTCATCAGCCGGTCGTAGGCTGCGTCCGAGCCAAGCCGGTCGATGTCGGCGACACGGGCGAGGAAGCGGCGCAGGGGGTGCCAGTGTCTCAGCAGCAGGATGCCCAGCACCAGGGTGGCCACGCTCAGCGCCAGCATGGGCGTGAAACCGTGCCAGAGGCTGAGCGCCGGCTGGATCGGCTGACCCGCAACTGCGCTCGCGGCCGGCCCCAGCAGGCCGTGCGCCAGCGCCGGATGCAGCCCGAACACCAGGCCCAGGGCCGCCAGCACTGCCGGCCCCGCGAGCATCGCCAGCGGCGGATCATGCGGTTGACCGTTCGGCGCGTCGGGTGTCGGGACGAGTACCCCGAAGAAGCAGCGCACCGTGACGATCCCGGCGACGACCACCATGCAGGCGTTGGCGAGCAGGGCGATGCCGAGCGCCACGCCCGGGGAGGCCGCGGTGAGCCCCGCCTCGTAGATCAGCTCCTTGCCCACGAACCCGACGAAGGGCGGCAGTCCGGCCATCGAGAGACCGGCCAGGAGTGCCACCGTGGCGGTGATCGGCATCGGCTTGGCCAAGCCGCCCAGACGGGTGGCATGGCGCGTCCCTGTCTCGTGGTCGATGATGCCCGCCACCATGAACAGGCACGCCTTGTAAAGGGCGTGCACCACCAGGAAGGTGACCATCGCCGATGCGGCCACCTTGGCCGGCAGGCCGATGAGCACGACGAGGGTGCCGAGCGAGACCACGGTGGAATAGGCGAGCACCCGCTTCAGGTCCGACTCGCGCAGGGCGAGCAACGTGCCGGTCATCATGGTGGCCAGCCCGGCCGTGGTCAGCAGCGGACTCCACCAGTCGTGCTCGCCGAACACGGGGTTCAGTCGAGCGAGCAGGTAGACGCCCAGCTTGACCATCGTCGCCGAATGGAGGAAGGCCGAGACCGGCGTGGGGGCGACCATCGCGTTCGGCAGCCACATGTGCAGGGGCGCCTGCGCAGACTTCGCGAAAGCGCCGGCGGCGATCAGGATGATGATGGTCCCCGCCTGCGGGTGTGCAGCCAGCTCCGGCGCCTGGGCAAGGATTTCGCCAATGCGATAGGTTCCGGCGGCCTCGCCCAGGAGCAGAATCCCGGCCAGCATCGCGAGTCCGCCAGCCACGGTGACCAGCAGTCCCTGCTGTGCCGAGCGCCGCGATGTTGCCTTTTCAGGTTGGTAACCGATCAGCAGGAACGACGTGAAGCTGGTCAGCTCCCAGAAGACCAGCAGGCTGATCAGGTCGTCCGCCAGCACGGCGCCCAGCATGGCCCCGGTGAACAGCGTGAGGAAGGCGAAGAATTTGGGTTGGTCGGGGTCGCCGGCGAGATAGCGCGACGCGAACAGGAAGATGGCGGTGCCGATGCCGGATATCAGCAGCCCGAACAGCAGCGCGAGACCATCGGCGCGGAATGCCAGGTCGATGCCGAGGCTGGCGATCCATTGCGTCTGCTCGATCCTTTCGCCACCGGCCGTGACCTCGGGCAGGAGGCTGGCCAGGGCAATGAAGATGGACGCGGGCCACGCCGTCATCAGCGCTGCGCGACCGGAACGCACCGCCCACAGCGCGAGTGGCGCAGCGAGCAGGGTGGACAGGACGATGGCGGTCAGCAGCATGCCTGGTGCTTCGCAAGGCCTGTGCCATCTTTGCGAGAGGAAAAAAGCCCTTTAAAATCAAGAGCAGCAGCGGCGTTGCCGGCGCGGCGTGTTCACTGCGTTGAACGGCCGCGGCGGCGATGTTCACCAGCGCGAACGCGCGGCGCTCAGCCCCGGGACGCGGGCGGGCTCGCCGTCGTCGGGGGATTCCTCGCCGCCTGCAAACCTGCAGGCGACCAGGGCGACCCCGATCAGGGCTTCCGCCCGGCAGCAGGCATGGTGCTTGCGCCCGCGATAGCGCGGTTGGCGATTCGATGTGCCGGACCTGCGAATACTCTTGATCATCATCTCTTCGGACGCGCGAGGCCGGTGGTCTGGATCACTTGCAAAGGAAACTACCTATGCTCTATCGGGACCCCTTCTCGAAACAGGACTATCTGCAACTCACCGAGGTCCGCGCCCTGTGTTTCTCGATCTACCTGCCCACCTCCCGGGTGACACAGGACACGCCCCGGGACCGGATCACCCTGAAGAACCTGATCGACGAGGCTACCTCGCAGGCCGGCGCGATTGCGGACAAGCGGCAGGTGGCTGCCGTGGGAGAGCGCCTGCAGGATCTACTGGACGACGACGACTTCTGGGCTCATCAGGCAAACGGGCTTGCCGTGCTGGCCACGCCGGAGCGGATCGCCTCCTACCGGCTGGCCTTTGATGTCGAACCGATAGCAGAGGTCAGCGACCGTTTCCATCTCAAGCCGATGCTGGCCGCGCTGGCGCCGAAGTCCGCCTACGTGTTGGCGATCTCGCAGAAGTCGGTCCATTGCTACGAATTCACACCGGCACAGCAACTGGAGCCGGTCCGCGTCGAGGGCCTCCCGAAAGACTTCAGCGATGCGACCGGCCGCACCCTTCAACGCGACGGCGCCCCGGCCAGAAGGCTGGAGGGCGACGAGGGCAAGAAGGTGCTGCAGCGCAAGTTCATCCGTGCCGTCGAGCAGGCCATGCGTCCGCTGCTCAAGTATGAATCGCAGCCGCTGGTACTGGCCACCACCACTGAACAGCAGGCGATGTATTCGGAAGTCAACACCTATCCCGAATTGCAGCAGCAAGCCTATCACGGCAGTGTGGAAAACATGCCGTTGCCTGACCTGGCCGAACAGATCAAGCCGATCGTGGACCAGTTGCATGCCGCGCGACTTCATGCCTGGGGAGAGGATTACCGGCAGTCACGGGACCAGTCGCGGTCCATCAACGACCTGCAGAAGATTGCAACGGCGAGTACTTTCGGACAGGTCTCGAAACTGCTGGTCGACGCCGACCACTTCAGTTACGGGACCATCGACGACAAGGGCGTGGTCTCGCTCGCCGCCGAGCGCAGCCCCGAAACCTACGACCTGATCGACGAGATCGCAGCCCGCGTCGTCGCGCAGGGCGGTGACGTGCTGGCCGTGCGGGCCGACGAGGAGATCGCCGCCGAACTCAGGCCGGTGGCGGCGATCCTGCGCTGGGCTTAGAGCCTGTCGGGGAACCCGGCGGGTTGGTGAAGCGGACCTGGTCCGGTGCATTGGTGCCGCCGGTCATCACGAAGGTCATCGCCTCTTCCACGCTCCAGTCGGTGAACACCACGTCGGCGATCGGCACGATTTCGATGTAGCCGGAAGTCGGGTTGGGTGAGGTAGGCACGTATACCACCGCCAGTTCCTTGCCGGATTCCGAGTCGCGCATCACCTTGGTGACGAAGGCTACCGTCTTCATCTCGGCAGAAGGAAAGCTGATCAGCACCACCCGCTGGCCCGTTACCGGTGGCTTCTGGAGGGTCTGCAGGAGGCGCTTGGTAGCACCGTAGATGGTCTGCGCCAGCGGCAGGCGGCCGAGGACACGTTCCATGAAGGCGATCAGGCGCCGTCCCACCACCAGCGAGGTGAGCAGGCCGACGACGTGCAGGCCGATGAGCGTGGCCATTGCGGCCAGCACGTACTGCACCCGGGAATCGACCAGCCAGTCGGCGAGATACTCCGAAAACGGCCTGAGCCCGCGCGCGGCCCCCCACAGGAACGGTGCGCCGGCCCTGGCCAGCAGGCTGAACAGGAAATCGAACACCAGCCAGGTTACCCTCAGGGGCGCCACCGTGAAGAAGCCGATCAGTACGTAGCGCCAGAAGTGTGACGACGTGGCCGGCGGACGCGCGGGAGCGGGACTGGAAGCGGGCGTTGGTTTGCTCATGACGCGGAGGCGAAGGTTAGCGGGCAGTACGCTCAGGAAGCCTTGCCGGCCCGGTTCCGGCGGTGCCTCCGGTTCCGGGCGACCGCGAGGCGCCAGATCGCCAGGACAAGGACGTAGGTGATGGCGGCCTTGCGCCCGTCAGACGCCAGCATGGACAGCAGCGGGTCCGGCGGTCGTCCGCAGAGCGATTGTGCCATGGGATCGCTGTCCCATACTCCGACAGGCTGTCTAGCCCTCGCTCTCGAGCTAGCCGAAGGAACGCGTCGGGGTGAAGCGCCTGGCCGCCTGTTGTGCGCGAGTAGACGTCCCTATAATCGAAAGTCTTAACCCAGTCTTAACCCCTTTCGCGGAACACCTCATGTCGACTCTCCGAAGAATTCCATATTTTCTCGCCGCCACCTTCGTGCTCGTTGTCGCGGCGCAGGCGCGGCCGGCATTCGCCCAGGTGACCCTGATCGCGTCCTCGTGGGTTCCTGCGTCTCACGCATTGAGCGCCATCCAGGCCAGCTGGTGCGATGATGTTGCGAAGGCGACTTCGAACAGGGTGAAGTGCAACATCCTCGCCAAACCGGTCGCGGCCCCGCCGGCAACATTCGATGCGGTCCGCGACGGTGTGGCCGACGTGTCCTTCAGCGTCCACGGCTATACGCCCGGGCGTTACACGATGACCAAGTTCGTCGAGTTCCCTTTCATGGGGGATTCGGCCGAAGCGACGTCGGTTGCGTATCAGAAGATCTTCGACAGACAACTTGCGAAGTTCGATGAACACAAGGGCCTCAGGGTGCTGGCCGTGTTCACCCACGGCCCAGGCGCCATATTCAACGTCAAGCATCCCGTTGCGAAAATGGCTGACCTGGATGGGCTGAAGTTTCGGGTGGGCGGCGGCATCGTCAACGATATCGGCCGGGCGCTCGACATCAGCATGACGCTGAAACCGTCGACACAGTCTTACGAACTGATCTCTTCAGGCGTTATGGACGGCGTCTTCTTTCCGTCCGAGTCGATCGTGACCTTCCGGCTCGAGAAGCTCATCAAGTACAGGACCAACTTCCCGGGCGGCTTATACAATACCAGCTTCGCGATGGTGATGAACGGGGCGACCTGGGACAAGATCGCGAAAGTGGATCAGGAGGCGATCGCCAAGCTGTCGGGCGAAACGCTGGCGCGGCGCTTCGGCCAGGCCTGGGACAAGAACGATCGGGAGGGCAATGCGATCCTGCAGGCCAACGGCGTTCAGGTGGTGAACGCAAGCAAGTCATTCGTCGATGAAGTCAGGGCCAAGATTTCGCAGATCGAGAGCGACTGGGTCGCCGAGGCGAAGGCGAAGGGCATGTCCAATCCGGCGCAGGTGCTGGAGGAGTACCGCGCCCTGGTCGCGGCCAATTGACGCCCGGCGTGACGTCCCGCCGGATCATCCCGGCTCCTTTTCTTGCCTTTCCCGCCGCACCGCACGCTTGGCAATCAGTTTTTCGGAAAGCTTGAAGCCACGCCCCTCCTCGCTGAACGGGCAGACCTGGATGCAGATGGCGCAGCCCCCGGTAATTGAGAAGTACGGCACGCACTTGTCGAAGTCCACGTACCACTTCTCGACGCCGCGAACCGTCTGTTTGCGGTCGCCGATCGCTTGCGGCGGGCAGTCGATCGTGCAGCGCCGGCAGGTTGCGCACAGGTCGTCCACCCCGATGTCGACCGGCTGGTCATGGGCGAGCGGCAGGTCGGTGAGCACCGCCGCCAGGCGTAGATTCGAACCCGATTCCCGGCAGATCAGCGATCCGTGCTTGCCCAGCATCCCCAGTCCGGCATTGATGGCCAGGGGTATATGCAGGATGTCGGTGGCGTTGGAGTCAGCGAAACTCTTCGCCCGCCAACCCATGGCGCGGATCCGGGCGGCGATCCGGTTGCCGGTCTTGGCTAATTCCTTGTAGATCCGCAACACTTCGGCGGCGGCGCGGGCATGTGGGATGTCAGCCATCTCGACCCGGTCCATCGGAATGCCGAAGCAGATGGCGTTCGGATAATCGAGGGCGGTGTGCTCGTAGCAGGCCTCGTCGATCATGCCCGTGATGCCCACGATGCTGGCGCCTTCGGCCCGTGCGATGTCCTTGATCTCCGCGGCCATGACCTGCCGATCCTGCACCGGACGCTGCTCCGAAGCGATCGGACCGTCAGAAGTGCGGGTGTACCAGCGTATCAGCATGCTTTGTGGCAGGCAGCGCCAGTCGGCCATCGCCAGGAAGAACCGGTTCATCAGGTACCAGTCGTGCAGTCCGTAGTAGCCCGGGTTGGTGTGGAAGACGTGGCGCGGCCGGAAGTGCGTGGTGACACCCAGGCCATTGACCTCGTTGCCGGAGCGTGGCGGACTCGCATAGACTGCCACGGCGCTGGCCGGCGGCGGCTCGTTCGGTTTCATCGCTTGATGTCCCGGGGCTTCGCGCCCTGAAGAATCGGCAGGACCTCTTCCTCCAGGACGAAGGGTCTCCCGGCGGCCATTGCCTCGCGGTAGCTGCGCCGGATATGGCGCCCCTTGGTGGCCCAGAACAGCAGGACCATGGCGAGGAATCGAAGCACCTTCAAGTCTCGCACCAGGCGACGGCCACGGGATGCGTCGCGCAGGACGAATTGTGCGTCGAAGGTCGGTGGTTTTTTTTCCAGGGGCGTCATGGGTGTCGCGCGTGCGGATGGCTGGGCCTATGATAGCGATCCGACAGCGCATCCACCAGCCAGGCATCAGAACAGCCAGGCATCAGAACAGCAGGCATCAGAACAGCAGGCATCAGAACATTTCAGCCTCTCGGTTGTCCGAATCAGATTGGTGCGCGATTTCCTGGAATGCCGATCGTGGAGGCATGGGAGATTCAGGGCCCGTTCATCGGCACTCCCCGGTCGACGGTCAAGCGGCATCGGCAGCGGCGGGACGGCATCCGCTCGACCCTCGAACGGCGCGATCGGCGAAGCGGTCTTCCGCAACGCTTTCGGGGACCAGCGGATCGGCTGAGGACCCGGCCGATGGCACGCAACCGACGGGCCACCCGGCCTGCTCCCGATCGCTGCGACCTGAACAGCGGCCGACGCCTCCCGGAACCTTGGGGTCCGACACCACGTCACCAAGCTTCCCGACTATTCAGCCCCAGCGGACGGCGACACGCTGTCCTGACTAACCCGCTTTATTGCGACGGAATGTCGTGGCACTGGTGATGCAGCAGCGGTGCTGCCCAGCGTCTGGACCACCTGCCTGAAATCCGGCGCGCCGATCAACGCCAGCGCGAGCGTGTCAGGGCGCTGACCTTACCAGTGGACCACGGTGAGGCGACCGTGATGCTCGCCTCACCGACGCGGACCAAGTCGCCCTCGCCGCGGCGAGTGCAATCCTCGATCTCGCGGCGACCGTCGCTGTTGGTCAGGTAGAGCACGAGCACCGCTGCAAGCGGGACCTTTGTCACGGTAGCCGATCCGGCTGCCAGCTTAGACTCAAGGAGTGTCCGAACGGATCGGCCCCTTAGCGCGTTCCCTCCCTCAACATCGAAGACTTCGCAGTCCGCGATCAGCGGGTGCTGGTCGCTGCTGCTGGCCGACTAACCGCACCTCATAGTTCATCGCTCATCAACAGCCTCAGCAGCCGGGGGTTGATGAACAATTTCTCCCTGCCGACGGAGACCGTATGGAGCACGCCCAGTTCTCCGAGGTCGGCGAGGTACCGCGACGCAGCCTGACGCTGAGCGATGCCCTTTTCAATGACGTTCGCAATGCGGCAGTAGGGTTGCTCGAAGATGACATCAACCAACTCACGCGAGTAGATCTTTGGTCGCTGTGTTCTGACGAGAGTTGCTGTTTCGTCTGCTAGTTTGCGGATTGCCAGTATCTTTTCGGTTGTCCAGCGAGCAGTGTTTTCGATTGCTGCCAGCATGTACAGGATCCACTGTTCCCATGCCCGATGGCGGGTGACATCCAACAGGTACTGGTAGTACTCGGTCTTGTGGCGAATGATGTAGCGGCTGAGGTAGAGGATTGGCAGGTTCAGGAGTCCAGCCTGGATCAGGAACAGGATGTTTAGGATTCGCCCCGTACGCCCATTGCCGTCCGTGAACGGGTGAACGGCCTCGAACTGATAGTGCCCGATCGCTAGACGGATCAGCGGATCGATGTCAGTCTTGTTGTGCAGGAAACGCTCCCAGTTTGCCAGCAGATCGCGAAGTCGCTGCTGGCCGTCCGGGGGTGTATAAATCACTTCCCCTGTCTTGTCATTGATCAGTTGGGTACTTGGCGTGCTGCGGATGTCCAGCGCCGCCCCTCTTAAGGTCTGACAGATATAGACAGCGGTGGAGGTGCAAAGAGGCTTGTCCTTCAGCGATTCAAAACCGACATGCAGAGCAGTCCGATACCGCAGCGCTTCCTTGGTTGCCACGTCTGCGTGCTTGTCGGATTGGGCGAACTGGAAGAGCCGATCAGTGGTCGTGACGATGCTCTCGATCTCCGAACTATCCTTCGCTTCCAGGATGGGGATCGTGTTAATCAGCATCGTCTGGTTGGGGATCAGCTCCGTCGACGCCTTCAGCTCCGCCAGGGCGGCTCGAGCGCCAATGCACGCCTTGAGAATCGGCACCGTTTCAACCTGCTCGCTTGGCGGCAGGGTAGGAATGTCGTTCCATGGGCGGTCCGGCACCCAGGCGCTTGAGGACAACGTGGTTGGCATGATGCAGTTTCCCCTTTTGAACGACACGTTTGGAGGATATGTCGCTACCGGCGACAGGTCAAGAAAACGTGTCGCAAAAATTCTATTTTGACGACACATCCGGAACGGAGTGGCTTGATGCCGAAGGGCGGTGTCAGGCGATGGAGGGCACGGGCGCGGGGCGGATAGGCAGAGCCGGTAAAACGATTGCCGGTTCAGGCATCGCCACCACCGCTGCAGGCGGGAATGTTCCGGCTACGTTGCGGCTACGCCAATGAAAAAGGGTCAGCCCATTTCTGAGCTAACCCTTTGATTTTACTGGTAGGCCGTGCGGGATTCGAACCTGCGACCAACGGATTAAAAGTCCGCTGCTCTACCAGCTGAGCTAACGACCCACTCGCGAAGGCTGTTTACTGTCTCCGCGAAAAACGGTGATGTTATCAATCAGGCGAAGGCGGGTCAAACGTAAGCGGTCCAGCCCCGCACAGGTCATCGCAAGGACGCCAGCCGGTCCTTCGCCGCGCCCGAGGCGGGCGTGCCGGGATACTTTTCGCCGATCGATTTGAACGTTTCGCGTGCCGATTTGCGATCGCCCGAATCCGCCTGGGCGTTGCCGAGGATCAGCAACGCGTCCGGCACCCTGGCGTTGTCCGGGTACCTGGCTGCGAGTTGGTCCAGTGTGCCAATGGCACCCTTGAAGTCGCCGTTGGCGTACTGCGCGCCGCCCTGCCAGTACATCACCAGCGGCCGGTAAGGGCTGTCCGGATAGGTCTTCTGGAAGGACTGGAAGGCAGCGATGGCGCCCTTGAAGTCGCTGGCCCGGAATAGCTGCAGCGCGGCGTCGTAATCGCGCTTCTCGGTCTGCTCGACGCTCGCAGCCTTGTCGTCGATGGTCACTTGCATCGGCTCGAATTGCTTCAGGCGGGTGTCCAGTGTTGCGCTCAGTTCTTTCTGCTGCTTGCGAGTCTGCGACATCTCGTTGAGTTGGACTTCCAGCTGACCGCGAAGCCGGGCGACCTCCTGGCGCAGCGCTTCGAGCTGATTCTGCTGGTCCAGGTTTACGCGCTGACCCTGTTCCAGCCGGGACAGGCGCTGTTCCATGTCGGCTTGCTGGCGTCCGAACTCGTTGAGCTGGCGCAGGGTTTCGCGCTGGAAGACCTCGAGCTTGCCGCGAACTTCCAGGACCGCCCGGCGCGCCTCATCGTCTCCGAACAGGGCCCAGGCGGGGCGGGGGGCGCCGAACTGCAAGCTGAGCAACAGCGTGAAGACGGCCGCCCCGGTCAGCCTGACGCAGGCGGGCCGGCGCGGTCTCGACGGATTCGGCATTGACATCGGCATGGCAGCTCCCAGCGTTGGTGGCGAGAGGCGGAGTGCGCCGGCACCCGCCTCATCCGGCACGTTTGTCAGCGGTAGCTCAGGTCGGCGCGGCGGTTCTCCGCCATCGAGCCCTCGTCGCCGCCGACAGCGCGGGGTTTCTCTTCACCGAAGCTGATCGATTCCATCTGCGAGTCGTCGACGCCCAGGGTTGCCAGCGCACGGCGCACGGCGTCGGCCCGCTTCTGACCCAGAGCAAGATTGTATTCACGGCCGCCGCGCTCGTCGGTATTGCCCTCGATTACGACCCGCTTGTTTTTGTTGGCCGAGAGGTAACGGGCATGAGCTTCCACCACCGACTGGAACTCGGGTTGAACCACGAAGCTGTCGTACTGGAAGTAGACACTGCGCTTGGCGAGCGGACTGGCGGGATCGTTGAGGGGATCCGTTTCCTGAACGACGACCGGGGCCACGCCACTGACACCGCCGGCCATGCCGCTGGTGCTGGAATCAAGGGCCGACCCGCCGCTTGACTTGGACGGGTCGCGCTTCTCGATCTTGGCCTTGTCCTGGAGGTCGACCGAGGTGCACGCGGCCACAGCGGCGAGGGTCAGCGCCAGCGCGGCCACGCGAAGTGAGTGGGAGGGGGAAATCATCGAGTGGCTCCTTTCAAAAGGCCATTGCGTTCAGTCATGAATGTTGCTGCCGGAAATCACTTCGGGTAAGGCCCCCAGGCCGGCTCGCGGATGTCGCCGCTGTTGCTGGTCAGCCGCTGCTTGATCCGGCCGTCGACCGTGACGGCCATCAGATATTCACCGCTGCCGGTCTGGGTGGAGTACATCACCCAGCGGCCGTTTGGCGCAAAGCTGGGGGATTCCTCGCGGCCGGTGTCGGTCAGCATCGATTCGACGCCGGTGGTGATGTCCTTGATGGCCACGAAGAACTTGCCATCGCGGCGCGTGACGTAGGCGAGTTGCCTGCCGTCCGGACTGATCCGGGGCGAGACGTTGTAGGTCGAGCCGAAAGTGACGCGGCTGATGGTGCCGTCGGCAATGGTCATCCGGTAGATCTGCGGCGAGCCACCCCGGTCCGACGTGAAGTAGATCGCACTGCCGTCTGGCGCGAACACCGGCTCAGTGTCGATGCCGCTGGACTGGGTCAGGCGTTTGCTCTCCCCGCCGTTCGAGCTGATGAGGTAGATCTGCGAGCCGCCGTCGCGGGTCAGCGTGACAGCCAGCTGGCTGCCATCCGGCGACCACGCTGGCGCACTGTTGCTGCCGCGGAATTCGGCCACCGCCTTGCGCTGGCCGCTTGCGAGGCTGTGCACGTAGACCACCGGCTTGCGGGCCTCGAAGGAGACGTAGGCCAGGCGTGTACCGTCGGGCGACCAGGTCGGTGAGATGATCGGCTCACCGGAGTTGAGCGCGGTCTGCACGTTCTGCCCGTCCCAGTCCGCGATGTTGAGCTTGAACCGGTTGCCCTGCTTGGTCACGAAGGCGATCCGGGTGGAAAAGATGCCCTTGATGCCGGTGAGTTTCTCGTAGACCGAATCGGCGATCCGATGGCCCGCGAGCCGCGCATCCCCCTCGGCCACCAGCAGGGACTCCTCCACCAGAACGCTCTGGCGAACCGAGTCCACCAGCTTGTAGCGCACGTCTAAGCGCCCGTTGGAGGCCTTGTTGACCGAGCCCACCAGGGCCGAATCGGCCCCCAGGGAGCGGAACGAACCGAGATCCAGGGTGGAGGTTTCCGTGAGCGCATCGTTGATGTCGATGATGCGGAACATGCCGCTGCGGGCGAGGTCCGAGCGGATGACGGAATCCACCGCCGGCTGAGACTTCGCCTGTCCGCCGAAATTGGCGATGGCGAGGGGCACCTGGTTGGCGCCGACACCGGTGACGTCGATGCGCATCTGCTGCGCCGGGGCGACGCCCGACAAGACGCTTGCGAAAACGAAAAACGTGAGGCGGAACAATAACTTGCTCATGGCTTGATTATAATCACGTTAATTATCGATCCGGTCATTCCTAATAAGCTCCTTTTGATTCCGTTCAGTCTCTTGGCGTGTGCGAGACACCCAGTGAGGCAGGGCAGGCGTCATTGCGCGGGCACGGGAACGGGTCCGTGCGGCGGATCGCCCGTTCGGCGGCGACATCCCACGCTTCCTGGCCGCTCGAGCGGGTCATCTTTACGCTGACGATCCTGCCGTTGGGCTGCAGGCGAACTTCGAACTCCGCCTTCGGATTGCCCTGGATGGCCTGGGTATAGATGGTATTGGCCCGCACGGCCGAGGCCACCTTTGCCTGGTAGGCGCCGTCGATGGCGCCGGAGGGCGAACCGCGCTGCGCTGTGGCGCCGGCCTCGCCGGCCTGGCTGAGCAAGCCGCTGATAGCCGCCTGGCGGCGTCGTTCGGCCGCCGCTTTTTCCTCGGCCGCCTGTTTCTCGGCCGCGGCCTTTTCGGCAGCGAGCTTGCGCTCGGTCTCTTTGCGCTGGCGCTCTTCCTCGGCCGCCTTGCGGGCCTCCGCGAGCTTGCGTTGCTCCTCTTCGGCCTTGCGCGCCGCGGCCTGCTTGCGCTCCTCCTCGCGCTTCCTGGCTTCCGCCAGCTTGCGCTCCTCCTCTTTCTGGCGTTGTTCCTCGAGTTTTCGCGCCTCCTCGGCCTTCTGCGCATCCGCGAGCTTGCGCTCCTGCGCCTTGCGCTCCTCTTCGAGCTTGCGCGCCGCGACCGCCTTGCGCTCTTCATCGAGCTGCTGCTTTTCGAGTTCTCGCTGGCGCGCGTCCTCGGTCTTCTTCGCCTCGGCGACCTTGCGTTCTTCCTCGATGCGCCGCAGTTCCTCTTCTTCGCGCTTGCGCTCCTCCTCGGCCTTGCGTTCCTGCTCGATCTGGATCGCGGGATCGACCGCCGGCGGGGGCGGTGGCGGCGGGGGAGGGACCGGCACCGGTGGCGGGGGGGGTGGAGGGGGCGGCGCCGGCGGTGCGGGAGGCGGTGGCGGTGGCGGTGGCGGCATCGGCGCCGGCGGGGCCGGGGGCTCGGGCGGAGCCGGCGGGGGGGGCGTCGGGTCCGGCGGCGGCTGGGTGTCGACCGCCATCGACGGGACCCACAGTTCGGCCTGGGCCACTACCGTCGGCGCCTTCTGCCAGCGGACACCGACGAACAGCATTGCAAACAGACCGACGTGGACCAGCAGGGCGAGCAGGAACGGCAGCGCACCCCGACCGGGCGGTTTCGCCTTCCTCACGCTGCGGACGGTCTTTTGCGTCGCCATTCAGGGATTTCTTTGCATCAAGTTTTGCCTGTGCGTCCGGTCACGCCCGGACAAGCCATCGGGACTGCGGCGGATTCTCAGTGCGGCGGCTTCTCAGTTGGGGCGCGGCTTGACCATCAGCCCGACCCGGGCGAATCTGGCCTGCTGCAATTGATCCATGACCCCCAGGATCGCCTCGTAGCGCACTTCCCGGTCCCCGCTGATGACAACGGGCCGGGACGCGTTTCCGCCGACCAGCTCGCGGATGGTGTCCACCAGCTGCTCCGAGGTGACCCGGCGCTCCAGTTGCTGGGGCATGTTGTGGGTTCGCACGCTCAGTGCCCCGGTCTGCTCCACGATGACCTCGACATACTCTTCCGGGCGCGCGTTTGCGGCGCCCACCGTCGGCAGTTCGATCTCGGCCGTCGGCACGAACGGCGCGGTGACCATGAAGATCACCAGCAGCACCAGCATCACGTCGATGTAGGGCACGACGTTGATTTCATTGACCAGGCGACTCTTGCGCCTGCCCCTCCTCCTGCCTTGAACGGCTGCCATCGTCGTCTCCGCGGCTACCGGGCGTGACGGTGAAGGATGTTCGAGAACTCGTCGGTGAAGGTTTCGAACCGGTTGGCGAGGCGATCGATGTCGTACGAGTAGCGGTTATAGGCAACGACGGCCGGGATGGCCGCGAACAGGCCGATGGCCGTGGCGACCAGTGCCTCGGCAATGCCGGGGGCCACCGCCGCCAGTGTCGCCTGCTGGACGTTGGCGAGGCCGCGAAAGGCGTTCATGATGCCCCAGACCGTTCCGAACAGCCCGATGTAGGGGCTGACCGAGCCGGCGGAAGCGAGAAAGGCGAGCGACGATTCCAGGGCGTCCACTTCCCGCTGGAAAGCCGCGCGCATGGCGCGTGAGGAGGGGTCGAGCGAGGCGGCGCTGTCGCCGGCCGGGCTGACCACGCCGCCCGTCCCCTTCTGACGTGCCCGGCGGAACTCCTTCATGCCGGCTTCGAAGATTCGGGCCAGCGGACCGGGATCCCCCTTGGAAGAGGACACGTTCTGGTAGAGGGCATTGAGTTCCGCTCCGCGCCAGAATTCGCCTTCGAAAGCATTGGTTGCCAATTGCGCCGCTCGGATGGAGAACCACTTGCGGAAAATGATCGTCCATGACGTCATCGATATCAGCACCAGCAGCAGCATGACCACCTGCACCAGGACGCTGGCATTGGTGACAAGCGACAGTATCGAAAGATTGTTTGAATTCATTGTTGTTCTGCTGTTCCGTCCGGCAGTGACCGAGTTGAAATCCTGGAGAAGACCTGTCTTTTCATGAGCGTTGTCACCTGTTCCGGCAAGGCGACCGGCCTGCCGGACTCCCGGTCGACGCTGGCGACCCGCACGCTGGCGGTCGCGAGCACGGTGCCGTCGTCCAGCAGCGCGCGTTGCGCAAGCCGAAGCGACGCGCGGCCGAGATCGGCGGCGGGTTCCGCCAGCCCGACCTCCACGACCAGCAGGTCGTCGAGCCGCGCCGGCCGAAGATACCGGACGGCGCAATCCCGCACCACGAGGTTGAGGCCGTTCTCATGCGACAGCGCCCGGTGGCTGAAGCCGAGTTCACGCAGCCAGTCGGTGCGGGCACGTTCAAAAAACCGCAGGTAATTTGCGTAGTAGACGATGCCGCCTGCGTCGGTATCCTCGTAGTAGACGCGCACACGGATCGAATGAAGCGTTATCACGCCGGGGATTTTACCTGCGCCGATCGGCCGCGGCCGGCCCCGACGCGAAAGTCTTTGCCGGCCTGTCGTCTTGCCGCGACCCCGGCATCGCGCCGGGGCGCCCGGGCGGATACATCCGATTACACTTTGTCCCCGAAGACGGCACGGTCGTGTCAGGGCGCATCGCGCCCGGCGGGCAGGACTGGCGATTCACGGGGGGGACCGGTCTTCGGGGGACCAGAGGTCGCCGCCGCTTGCCCCGGTGGGGGCGTGCAGGCCGAAGTGGGTATAGGCGGAGGCGGTGGCGATGCGCCCGCGCGGCGTCCGCTGCAGCAGTCCCTGCTGTATCAGGTACGGCTCGATGACGTCTTCAATCGTGTCCCTTTCCTCACCGATGGCCGCCGCCAGGTTGTCGAGTCCGACCGGCCCGCCGCCGAACTTGTCCATGATGGCCTGCAGCAGCTTGCGATCCATGACGTCCAGACCGGCCCGGTCG